>NZ_BMPF01000006.1 GCF_014647455.2 Halarchaeum grantii
GGCGATTTCAGCCATCAACCAGCAGAAACTCGCACCGCCTCGCTTTTCAGCCTTAACTAAACACCGCGGGAGGCGCTCGCCCGGACGCTGAAGGAGCGCTACGACGGCGTCGTCGTGTTGGAGGTGATGCCGCACGCGCAGGCCGACGCGCTCGCGCGCTTCGAGGCGGCTTAGCGCTCGACGACCCCGAGCCGGTAGTCGAAGCCCTCGACGAAACGGACGCGCTTCCCGAAGAGGGTGCGCGTGGCGTCGAGCGGGTGGCGTGTCGCGGCGTCCTCGACGTCGGCGCTGAGGAGGACGGACGCGGGACACGGTCCGAAGCGCTCGAGGCGTTCGCGGACCGGCCCGCCGTCGGGTTCGCAGAGGACGGCGTCCTGTCCGGGGAAAGCCGCGAGCGTGCCGAAGCGGTCGTCGTAGTCGCGCTCGGGCGCGGGGAGTCGATAGAGCCGAGTGAAGCGCTCGACGGCGGCCTCGAGGTCGTGGACGGCGAGGACGACGCGGCCGATGCCGGAGACGGGCGAGCCGTAGAGGGTGCTGTCGGGGACGCGGTACTCGCGGGGGGTACGGTCGGAGATGACGAACGGGAGGACGCTGTCGTCGCCGCCGAGGAAGCCGACGTCCCACTCGGCGGCGCCGTGCTCCGTCTCGCGGCGGCCGCGAACGGGTCCGTGAACGGTGACGTCGTGGCTGATGGCGCGCTGGAGTTCGCTGTGGACGCTCCCGGCGTCGACGCACCACGCGCAGGGGCCGGCGTCGGCGGCGAGGAACTCCGGCCAGTGGCCGGCCCGTGTGCCGGTATCGACGGGCGCGAGGAGTTCGAGGTAGGAGCCGTCCGGGAGGACGAGCATCGCCATCTCGGTGCCCATCGTCGGGTGCTTACCGCCGTATCGGGGCTCGAAGCCGGCGTTCTCGAAGCGCGTGACGAGCGTGTCGAGGTCGGAGCCGGCGACGGGGACGTGGTCGATGACCGGGCGCATACGTCGGGTTGCACGCGGAGGGTGATAGGCGGCGCGGCCGGGAGGATTCCGAAAGGGTACTTACGGCGGGGCGCCGCGTGTTCGGGTATGCCGACCACTTCGAGCGCTCCCGGGAAGGTCTACCTCTTCGGGGAGCACGCGGTCGTCTACGGCGAGCCGGCGGTGCCGTGCGCCATCGAGCGCCGGGCGTCGGTGACGGTCCGCGAGCGGGACGACGACCGACTGCGAGTGAGCGCGGACGACTTGACGCTGGACGGGTTCACGGTCGAGTACGGCGTCGACGGCGGGTCGCCGGACGTTGACGTCCCGACGCCGCTCATCGAGGCGGCGATGGGGTACGTGGACGCGTCGGTGGCGGCGGCGCGCGACGCGGCGGGTCGCCCGCAGGCGGGCTTCGACGTCGAGATCGAGAGCGACATCCCGCTGGGCGCGGGCCTCGGCTCGTCGGCGGCGGTCGTGGTCGCGGCCGTGGACGCGGCGACGCGCGAACTCGGCGTGGAGCTCGCGCCGGAGGAGGTCGCCGAGTACGCCTACGAGGTGGAGTACGAGGTGCAGGAGGGGGAGGCCTCGCGCGCGGACACGTTCTGCTCGGCGATGGGCGGGGCGGTCCGCGTGGAGGGCGACGCCTGCGAGACGCTGGACGCGCCCGACCTCCCGTTCGTCGTGGGGTACGACGGCGCGAGTCACGACACGGGCGCGCTCGTCGCGGGGGTGCGCGCGCTGAAGGACGAGTACGACTTCGCCGAAGACACCGTTGAGGCGATCGGCGATCTGGTGCGGCAGGGCGAGGACGCGCTCGCCGAGGGCGACGTCGCGGAGCTGGGGCGGCTGATGGACTTCAATCACGGGCTGCTGTCGGCGCTCGGCGTCTCCGCGCGCTCGCTGGACGAGATGGTGTGGGCGGCGCGGGACGCGGGCGCGAGCGGCGCGAAGCTGACGGGCGCGGGCGGTGGCGGCTGTATCGTCGCGCTCGACGCGGGCGATTCGACGGAGACCGCGCTCTCGCTGACGCCGACGTGCGCGGAGGCGTTCCGCGCGTCGCTCGCCCACGAGGGGGTGCGTGCGGAATGATGCACGCTGAACACGTCCGTCGACGGGGGTGCCGGGCGTGACGACCGTTCTGAAGCTCGGCGGGAGCGTCGTTACGGCGAAGGACGAGCCGGAGACGGTGGACGCGGACGCGCTCGCGGCGGCGGCGGACGCGCTCGCGGACGCGACGGACGCCTCGAACGACGCGGACGTCGTGCTCGTGCACGGCGGCGGGTCGTTCGGGCACCCGCACGCGGCCGAGCACGGCGTTTCGCCGACCGCGGGGACGCACGACGCGGGCGCGGTGCGGGAGATTCACGGCGCGATGCGGCGGCTGAACGAACGCGTGTGTGCGGCGCTCGGGGAGCGCGGCGTCCCGGCGGTCCCACATCACCCGCACTCGGCGGGATACGTCGACGGCGACGAGACGCTGGCGCTCCCGCCGGACGGCGTCGGCGCGAAGCTCGACGAGGGGTTCCTGCCGGTGTTGCACGGCGACGTCGTGACGCACGTCGGCGCGGGCGCGACGGTGGTGAGCGGGGACGACCTCGTGGTGACGCTCGCGCGCGGCCTCGACGCGGACCGCGTCGGCGTCTGCTCGACGGTTCCCGGCGTGCTGGACGACGGTGGCGACGTGATTCCCGAGATAACGGCGTACGCGGACGTCGCGGACGTCCTCGGTGGGAGCGATTCGACGGACGTCACCGGGGGGATGGCGGGGAAGGTCCGCGCGCTCCTCGCGCTCGACGCGCCCGTCTCGCTCTTCGGCCCGGACGCGCTCGCGGCGTTCCTCGCGGGCGATGAACCGGGGACGCTCGTCGACTGAGCCGCCAAAACACTTGCAACGGTGGGGGGTGGCCGAGAGCGCCTGAGTACGAAGCTTTAACTAGGAATCGTTGATCCACCAGACCATGCCACGACAGGACTCGCGGACGGGGCGGCGGGCGTTCCTCGGGACGCTCGGGGCGGGGATCGGTGTCGCTCTCGCCGGTTGCGGTGGTTCCGGTACGGGGGCCGATGGCCCCTACTTCAGAGATGGGTTCGAGGACGGGACCGACGCGTGGACGGCCGTCGAGGACGGCTGGGGGCGAAGCGACGAATACGCCCACGAGGGCAACTACGCCGCGAGTATCGATGCCGACGGGACCACGGAGGTTATCGCACGGGCCACGCTCGCGGAGCCGCGACAGCCGAGCGAGTTCGAGTACGCGTGGCGCGAGACCGCGGGTAGCTACGGCGGCGGCGTTCGGCTCGTGAACGAGAGCGGCGACGTCGAACTCGCGTTCGCGACCGATAACCCACAGTGGGTGGTCGGCGACGCGAACTCGACGACGCAGGTCGCGGAGGGTGTCGGCTACGAGACGTGGGTCCGGACGGCCGCGTCGTTCGACTGGAGGGCGGGGGACGCCGAGGTGACGTTTCAGGACGCGTCGTCGGAGGCGTCGTACTCGGGGCGTCACTCCCTCGCCAGCGTGGAGAACATCGCGGCGATCGAACTGTACGCCTACACGAGCGAGAACAACTGGATGAACACGTCCTGCGAGATGTGGTGGGACGATATCGTCGTGCACCGCTAGCCCGGCGTCGAGTGCGGTGTGCGTCCCACTACGACGACGCCGTGGGGGTTAGACGTCGTCGAGGGTGGCGCGCTCCTCGTCCGTGAGGTCGATGCCGCTCGCGGCGACGTTCGCCTCGAGGTGCTCGACGCTCGAGGTGCCCGGAATCGGGAGCGTGACGTCGCTGTGGTCGAGGAGCCACGCGAGCGCGATCTGGTAGACGGAGGCGTCGTGGGCGTCCGCGACGGATTCGACTGCCTCGCGCGTCTCGCCCTCGAAGCCGCTGCCCCAGCCGACGGGCGCGTAGGGGATGAAGCCGATGTCGTGTTCCTCGCAGGCCTCGAGCACGTCCTCGTGCTCGCGGTTGCCGACGTTGTACTCGTTCTGGACGGTCGCGACCTCGACGTGCTCGCGTGCGGTCTCGAGCTCCTCGACGGTGACGTTCGAGAGGCCGACGTGCTCCACGAGGCCGTCGTCCTTCAGCTCGGCGAACGCCTGCACGGACGCCTCGAACTCGGTGTCCGGGTCGGGTCGGTGGAACTGGTAGAGGTCGATCGTCTCGACGCCGAGGCGGTCGCGGCTCGCGAGCACCTGATTGCGGATGTAGTCGGGGTCGCCGTGCGCGATCCAGTCGCTCTCGCGGTTCCGGAGGAGGCCGGCCTTCGTGGCGACGACGAGGTCGTCGCGGGACGCATCAAGCGCCTCGCCGATGAGGCGCTCGGAGACGCCGGGGCCGTAGGAGTCGGCGGTGTCGATGAAGTCGACGCCGACGTCGTCCGCGCACTGGAGGACGTCGCGGGCGTTCGCCTCGTCCTCGGGCGGGCCGATGATGTCGGGGCCGCAGAGGCGCATCGCGCCGAAGCCGAGTCGGTGGACGGTCAACTCGCCGCCGATGTCGAAGGTGTCGCTCTGGTTGCTGACCATACCGCTGCTTGTAGCGGCCGCCGGTAAGTCGCTGGGAAGGCGGCAGGCCGGGCGGGCTTTCGTCACCCGCGCCGGTACTTTCCTCGGAGGCGCCACCGTTCGCGACGGCGAGGCGGAGAATCCAAACGAATTTCCTCGTACCCCGGCTATTCTCCCCTAATGGACGAGGACCTCCGCAAGCGGATCCGCCGGGAGGCCGAGGCGAACGCGCTGTTCAACGCGCTGAAACACGAGAGCGACGCCCAGGTCGGCGCGATCCTCGGGCCGCTGATGGGCGAGAACCCCGAGTTCCGCGAGCACGGCGACGAGGTCTCAGGCGTCGTCGCGCCCGTCGTGAACGAGGTGAACGGTCTCGACGAGGCGGAGAAACGCGCGCGCCTCGAGGAAATCGCGCCCGAGCGCCTCGAAGAGCTCGACGCCGAGGACGAGGGCGAGGACCACCCGCTGCCCGACCTCCCGAACGCCGAGGAGTACGAGGAGGTACGGATGCGCTGTGCGCCGAACCCGAACGGCCCGTGGCACCTCGGACACGCGCGGATGCCCTCGGTCATCGGGACGTACAAGGAGCGCTACGACGGCTGGATGCTGGTGCGCTTCGACGACACCGACCCGGAGACGAAGCGCCCCGACCTCGAGGCCTACGACGCCATCCTCGACGACATCGACTACCTCGGCTTCGAGCCGGACGAAGTGGTCACGGCCTCCGAGCGGATGGAGACCTACTACGAGCACGCCCGCGAGCTCATCGAGTTGGGCGGGGCCTACACGTGTAGCTGTTCGGGTGAGGCGTTCTCCGAGCTGAAGAACGACGGTGAGGCGTGCCCGCACCGCGAGAAGGACGTCGACACCGTCCGCGCGGAGTTCGCGGAGATGGTTGAGGGCGAGTACGAGTCCGGCGAGATGGTGCTGCGCGTGAAGACGGACATCGAGCACAAGAACCCCGCGCTGCGCGACTTCGTGGCGTTCCGCATGGTGGACACGCCGCATCCGCGCGAGGCGGCGAGCGACTATCGGTGTTGGCCGATGCTCGACTTCCAGTCCGGCATCGACGACCATCTCCTCGGTATCACGCACATCATCCGCGGCATCGACCTGCAGGACTCCGCGAAGCGCCAGCAGTTCGTCTACGACTACTTCGACTGGGAGTATCCCGAAGTGGTTCACTGGGGCCACGTCCAAGTGGACGCCTACGACGTGAAGATGAGCACGTCGACCATCAAGGAGCGAATCGACGCCGGCGACCTCGACGGCTGGGACGACCCGCGGGCGCCCACCCTGCAGTCCGTCCGCCGGCGCGGCATCCGGGGGGACGCCATCGTGGACGCGATGGTCGAACTCGGCACCTCGACGTCGGACGTCGACCTCGCGATGTCGAGCATCTACGCGAACAACCGCGACATCGTGGACGAGGAGACCCCGCGAGCGTTCCTCGTCCGCGACGGCTTCGACGCCCGCGACCCCGACGCCGAGACGGCGTACGAGGCCACCGAGGTGCCGGTCGCCGGCGGCCCTGACAGCGCGCATCCGCCCGTCCACCCGAACCACGAGGAGCGCGGGACGCGCGACATCCCCGTCGGCGACGCGGTACTCGTCGAGTCCCGCGACCTCCCCGCCGAGGGCGAGCGCGTCTGGCTGAAGGGGTACGGCCCCGTCCGCTACGACGGCGAGGGGTTCAGCTACACGGACGACGGCATCGACGTCGTTCGCGAGGAGGGCGTCGACGTCGTTCACTGGGTGCCCGCCGACGACAACGTGCCCGTCCGGATGCGCCGCATGGACGGCGACGTCCACGGCTACGCCGAACCCGGCTACGCGGCGTACGAACCCGACGACCTCGTGCAGTTCGTCCGCGTCGGCTTCGCGCGCTATGACCGCGAGAACGAGGCGGAGACGGTCGCGTACTTCGCGCACGAGTAGTCGCGGACTTGAGCGCCACGACGCACGTTCACGCGTAGTGGACGAGGAGGAGCGCGCCGAAGACGACGCCCGTGCAGAGGAGCTGGACGAGCGCGGACACGAGGATACCGGCGCTCGCCGTGAGCGCCGCCCGAACGCTCTTCTCGCCGTCGCCGTGACGGCGGTACTCGCAGACGACGATGGTGCCGACGACGCCGATGGCGATCCCGATGGGGCCGCCGAGCGGGAGCAGGAGGAGGCCGACGACGCCGGCGAGCACGGTGGTCCGCGTCGAAGCGCCGCCCGCGTAGCCGGCGAGCGCGCCACCGAACCAGTCGACGGCGGTCGCGACGACGCAGAGGGCGACGAGTACCGCGAGGACGAGCGCGCCCGGGTCGCCGGTCTGCCACCAGTAGACGGCGACGCCGGCGAGCGAGACGAGGCCGCTCGGGAGGAGCGGGAGGACGCTCCCGACCATCCCGAGCGCGAGCAGGCCGAACGCGAGGATGACGAGCGCGTCCATCAGCGGTGGCGCTCGCGCTCGCGTTCGGCGACATCGCCGCCCCACGCGTCACAGAGCGGTTGCAGCGCGTCGCCGAACGCCCGCATCGCCTGCCCCGTCGAGTGATAGCCGAGCTCCTCGGCGACGTCGTCCCACGGCCGACACTGGAGGAGCTTCAGGACGAGGAGGCGCTCGCGGCGCACGGCGTCGCGCCCCTCGGCGGCGAGCGCCGGTGCGTCCTCGCGGACGAGCGCGCAAACGGCGAGACGCCGGAAGGGTTCGGGGTCGACGCTGTACATCGCGGAGCCGTACGCGGAGCCGGCGACGACGCGCCACCGGTCGTCGGAGAGGCCGGGTTCGGGGGTGGCGTCGCAGGCGGCGAGCGCGGCGCGCGCGACGTCCGCGTCGAGGTCGGTGAGGCTGTCCGCGAGCACGCCGGCGATGCGCTCCGTGAACCACGCCTCGTGGCGCGCGGCGAGCGCCTCCCCGCGCTCGCTCAGTGGGTCGAGCATGATCGCGGAGTACTCGCCGCTCGTGTCGTTTCGCGTGGTGGAGAGGTGGACGGTCGAGAACCCGTTTCGCGCCCAGAAGGAGAGCAGGTCGGGCGTCGCGCCGTAGCCGACGCCGAGCCAGTCCGCCTCCCGGAACTCCTCTCGAACGCCGTCGAGGAGCGCGGAGCCCAGTCCCCGGGAGCGCGCGGCGTGGTGAGTGGCGATGCGGACGATGCGGTGGCCGACGGGCGCGGCGGCCGCCTCGTCGCGGAGTTGGCTCGTGAGGACGTCCGGGAGCATGTTCCCCTTCACGCGGCTCCCGGTGTACATCGCCTCGCGCGTCTCGGCGTCGAGGCCGCCCTCGCGGGCGAGGAGGCAGACGGCGACGACGTGGCCGTCGTGGCACAGCGCGCGGACGCGGAGGTTCGGCGCGTCGAGGAGGCGGGCGAGGTCGTCGGGTTCGGTCCGGTAGTGCGCGGCGACGAGCAGGCCGAACGCCTCGCGGAGTAGGTGTTCGTCGTCGGCGAGCGTCGCCTGCTCGAGGGCGACGTACTCGCAGGCTTCGGGGTCGGCGTCCGCGACGAGCGGGTCCACGGGCGGGCGGGCGTCCAGGAGGAGCGCGCGGAACGCCCACACCTCGACGGGGTCGCCGACGGCGTATCGGATGGGGTCGTCGAGCCGAACGTCCGCCACGTCGAGGTCGCTCCCCGCGAGCGTCTCCCGGAAGCGCACGTCGAAGCCGCGTCCGGCGCCCTCGTAGCCGTGGACGGTCGTGGTGAACGCGACGCGGGGGGCGTCGAGGAACGCCTCGAGGAGGCGGACGGGGAGCGCGGCGGCCTCGTCGACGAGGGCGACGTCCGGGTCGCCGGGTAGGTCGGCGGCCGCCGGCGGCTTGGCGAAGCGGACGCGGCCGCCGTCCGCGAGGGCGAGTCGCGTCGTCTCCGAGCGGTCGTACTCAGCGTCGAGGCGGTCGCAGACGTCCTCCGCGCGCGCGTAGAGTTCGCGGACGCTCCGGAACGCCGGGGCGGTGACGAGGACGTCCAGCCCCTCTTCCGCGAGGCAGGCCGCCGCGATGCCGGCCGCGCTCGACTTCCCGCGCCCGCGGTCGGCCTCCGCGACGACCGCCGATCCCGGGTCGCGGAGCGCCTCGAAGGCGTGGACCGCGTCGACCTGATCGGGAGTACGGCAGGCCTCGTAGGCCGCCCGCGGGAAGGCGTGCTCGTCGGGCGGCGACGGCTCACGGCGGGCGAGACGCGGCGCCGGATATGTGAGGCCGTCGTCCGCGACGGTTCCGGTGTCGACGTCGACGATGGCGACGCCACGGTGCGCGCGCAGCGTGGCGACGAGGCGGGCGCGAAAGCGGCCCGCGACGTCGTCGCGGTCGAACGGCGGGACGGCCATCCCCTCGTCGAAGCGGTCGCGTCGCGCCGACCATTCGTCGAGCGGCGGCGTGACGAGCACGAGGAGGCCGCCGCCGTCGACGGCACCGGTCACGCGCCCGAGGGCGTTCGGCCGGCACTCCTCGCGCGCGTCGTAGACGACGGCCTCGCGCGTGGTCCCGAGGAGGGCGCCCGCATCGCGCGGCGTCACGTGCTCGCAGGCGAGCGCGTCGCGGTGGCCGACGAGCGTCGCGTCCGCCATCGCGACGTCGGCGGCGTCCAGCGCCTCGCGCGCGGCGTCGAGGCCCGCGTCACCGGCCCCCGAGAGGACGAGCAGGCGCCGCTCGTTCGTCGCGCGGGCCTCCGCGCGGAGTCGACTGGCGACGTCCCTGACGGTCATCACGCGGGGTTGGCGCGCGAGGAGGAAGGGCGTTGCCCTCCGGGCCGCGACGCGGGCATCGTGACCGCGTCCGGTCCGTGCCTCGCGTTCGCACTCCGGCGGGCTTTGAAAGCGTTTTTAACCGAGGGGTTCGGAATACGGGGTACAGCCTTCGGGGGGTCATGATGCTCCTAGTCGCCACGGGACTTCGGTCGGCGGCGGAGCGCAAGCCCGCCCGAGGGAGTAGGTGAACGTAAAAATGCCAGTATACGTTGATTACGACGTCCCGGCCGACCTGCAGGAGCGAGCGCTCGAAGCGCTCGAGGTTGCCCGCGACACCGGTAGTGTCAAGAAAGGTACGAACGAGACGACCAAGGCCGTCGAGCGCGGCAACGCGGACCTCGTCCTCGTCGCCGAGGACGTCTCCCCCGAGGAGATCGTCCTCCACCTCCCCGAGCTCGCCGACGAGAAGGGCATCCCCTACATCTTCGTCGAGACGCAGGACGAACTCGGCGTCGCCGCCGGTCTCGAAGTCGGTTCCGCCGCCGCCGCCGTCGTCGACGCCGGCGACGCGGAGGACGACGTCGAGGACATCGGCGCGAAGATCGAGGAGCTGAAGTAACCCCATGAGTGCCGAGGAATCGGAAACCCAGGATTCCACGTCCGCCGAAGTCATCGAGGTCGTCGGCAAGACCGGGATGCACGGCGAGGCGATGCAGGTGAAGTGCCGACTTCAGGAAGGCTCCAACCAGGGCCGCATCATCACGCGGAACGTCCTCGGCCCGACGCGGGTCGGCGACGTCCTCCAGCTGCGTGAGACGGCCCGCGAAGCCGACTCCATCGGAGGTCAGTAATGCCCCAGACCCGAGAGTGTGACTACTGTGGGGCGGACATCGAGCCCGGGACGGGTACGATGTTCGTCTACAACGACGGACGCACCGTGCACTTCTGCTCGTCGAAGTGCGAGAAGAACGCCGACCTCGGCCGCGAACCCCGCGAGCTCGAGTGGACCGACGAGGGCCACGCGCAGGCCGGCGAGGGCGAATAGATGAGCCACCACGACGAGCGGACGTTCGTGATGGTCAAGCCCGACGGCGTCCAGCGCGGTCTCATCGGCGAGATCGTCGGCCGCCTCGAAGACAAGGGCCTGAAGATGGTCGGCGGGAAGTTCATGCAGATCGACGAGGAGCTCGCCCACGAGCACTACGGCGAGCACGAGGGCAAGCCCTTCTTCGAGGGCCTCGTCGAGTTCATCACCTCCGGACCGGTCTTCGCGATGGTCTGGGAGGGCGCGGACGCGACGCGACAGGTTCGCCAGATGATGGGCGCGACGGACGCGCAGGAGGCCGCTCCCGGCACCATCCGTGGTGACTTCGGGAACGACCTCGGACACAACGTCATCCACGGAAGCGACCACGAGGACGAGGGCGCGAACGAGCGCGAGATCGCCCTCTTCTTCGACGAGGACGAACTCGTCGACTGGGACGCCAACGAGGCGACCTGGGTCTACGAGGACGCGGGCGACCACTAACGGTCTCTCCTCTCCGTTCTCTCACGCCCGAGTAGCGACGCGTGGCGACACGCCGGCGCGTCATCGTCGCACGCGCTCGGGTCGACCGGCGTGCGTAAATAGTCACGAGAAGTATCTAGCCGCCGTGACGAGACGTGACGAACCGGTCGCTTTCGAGGCGGACGGTGACCGCCTTGACGTCCACGATACGGTGATGGACGCGACGTGCACCTTCACGGCGAGCGGGCCGCTCGACCCGGTCCGTGTCTCGACGGATCGGTTCCTCTTCCCCGTCGACGCCGCCGTCTCCGTGGAGACGGACGAACTCACGCTCCCGGCGCACGCGGGTCTGCGCGTCCGCTCGGAGGCCGGCGACGTCGTGGCGTCCGTCCCGGGCGAGCGCAAGTCCTTCACGCGAGGGGTCTACTACATCGAAGTGTCGTTGGGCTGTAAGCTCTATCTGAAGATGTTCGACGCCGCGTTCACGCTTCGCGGCGAACCGACGGACGGGCCGACCCCGACGACGGTCGAGTTCGAGGAGACGGCGCGCGTCGCGGTGGGTGCGCGCTCGCTCCACGAGCGGCCGGCGGCGACGATAACGATGCCGGACGAGCCGAGCGCGCTCCGGGAGGCGTTGCCGTATCTGGCGTCGGGGATAAAGGAGTGGTCGTGCGAGCGGTCGTGGCCGACGCTGCGCGGGCACCCGCCACGGCTCGAACGCGGGGACGCGCTCGCCATTCCCGACGCGCTCTCGAGGCCGGAGACGGGAGTGACGATCGCGGTGCCCGAGACGTACGCCGCGCTCTACACGGTCGCGCCCCTCGCCTACTACCTCGGTGCCGACATCGTTCCCGCCACCGACCCCGAACTCCGACTCGACAACGGATACACCGAGGCGTTCGCACAGCACGGAGAGTCGCTCGGGGAGGCCACGCGGGCGCTCCTTCGACACTGTTTCTTCCTGGACTCGCTGGTGCGCGTCGGTGGCTACTACACGATGGAGCGACAGGAGTACGAGGCCGTCGCGGGCGACCTCCCGTTCTACCCACCGAATCTCTACGAGGCTTCCATCCCCGAACAGCTGATGGAGTACCTCGAAGTCAAGGCAGAGCTCCTCTCACCCTATCTCCCGATGCATCAGTACGAGGCGACGCTTCGCGCGGCACCTACGGACGTCGAACTCCTCCCGTTCCTCCTCGACGACTTCGTGCCCGTCCGCGTCTCCGGGGCGCGACGAGCGAGCGCGAGCGACGCGCTCTACTCGGCCTACAGCACGGACCCGGTCCCGGAGGGAGCGACGAAGCTCTCCGTCGCGGGCTTCGAACACGGCCTCGACGCACCACCCCGGTCGGTCGAATCGGAACGCATCGCACTCCTCGGCGTCGGGGGTGACGTGATGGACGCGCTCGCCGCCGTCTTCATCGACCACGATGACGGGTCGTCGTACGAGGCGGCGACCATCGACCGCGCGAAGCCGACGGTGGCTGCCGTCGAGGACGCGCTCTCCTCCGACTACGACTTCGTCCACGTCGAGGCGCCCATCACCGCCGACGGAATCGAGTGCGTCGACGGCGTCCTCGATCCGGCGACACTCGATAACGTCTCGGCAGGGATCGCCTCGGTCGTCGGCCCGCTGTCCGAGGCGGGCACGGCTCTCGACGCGCTCGTCGAGCGTGGTGCGACCATGGGTGTCGCCTCCGAATCCATCACGAGCCGTGCGCTCGGCCACGTGCTCGGCCGCCTCCTCTCCGGCGCGCCGTTCGCGCAGTCCGTCGTCTGGGCCGACCACGACGGTGCGTACCGATTCGCGGGGGACGTCGTGGCGTGTCCGATAGTGCGCGAGGACGGGTCGACGCTCCCGGAGTACGTGCTTCGGTCGACGGCGCCGGACAGCCACCGGGTCTGGGTCGGGGCGTGGTCGGGGTTCGGCGGCGACAGCGGAACGGCCGTCGGGTTGGTGTCGGAGCACGTCGTCCAGCCACAGCGCCTCGCCGGAACGCTCCTCGAACAGCCTGCGTCGCTGTCGAGCGAGGAAGTCGCCGACCTCATCGAGGAGCGCGACAGCGTCTACGTACTGAACGGGGAGACCATCCAGCACGACCACGCACTCACGCCCGCCGACGTCCGCGACTCCGCGCGCCGCGCGCTCGACGACGGCGAGGCCGGGGTACGGAGTGGGTCCGAGACGACTGACCGCGAAGCGTAAATAGGCGAGCGGATTACCAGGAGGCGTGACGACGCAGGGGGAGACGCTCGTCGAGTTCGACGCTGACGGCCGGACGCTCACCGTCCGCGACGTGGTGATGGAGGCCTCGTGTACGTTCACGGCGAGCGACCCGACCGATCCGATTCGCGTATCGACCGACCGATTCCTCTTTCCGGTCGACGCAGCCGTCTCCTTCGAGACGGCATCGCTCTCCCTTCCCGCACACGCCGGCGTGTACGTCCGCGATGAGGAAGGACAGGTGCTCGGTCATCCGACCGAAACATCGACGGAGTACCTACCCGGGACGTACTACGTCGGCATCACGTCGTACTGCAAGCTCTACGTGAAGGTGTTCGACGCCGCCCTCGAAACCTCGATGGACCTTCACAACGGCACCGGCGCAGTCGACCTCGAGTTTGGCGAGCCCACTCGGGTAGCGGTGGGTGCGCGCTCGCTCCACGAGCGGCCGGCGGCGACGATAACGGTACCGGACGAGCCGAGCGCGCTCCGGGAGGCGCTGCCGTATCTGGCGTCGGGGATAAAGGAGTGGTCGTGCGAGCGGTCGTGGCCGACGCTGCGTGGGCACCCGCCACGGCTCGAACGCGGGGGCGCACTCGCCATTCCCGACGCGCTCTCGAGGCCGGAGACGGGGGTGACGATCGCGGTGCCCGAGACGTACGCCGCGCTCTACACGGTCGCGCCCCTCGTCTACTATCTCGGCGCCGACGTCGTTCCCGCCACCGACCCCGAAATCCGCCTCAAAAACGGCTATACGGAGCCACTCGGCGCTCCCGATGGCGCGCTTACGCGCCGGGTGCGTTCGCTGCTCGGTCGATGCCTCTTCTTGGATTCGCTCGTTCGAACCGCCGGGTATCACTCGGTCGATCGACAGGAGTACGAGGCCGTCGCGGGCAACCTCCCGTTCTACCCGCCGGAACTCTACGATGCCGCTATTCCCGAACAGCTGATGGAGTACCTCGAAGTCGAGGCGGAACTCCTCGAACGCTACGTCCCGGCGTGGTCCTACGATGTCGTCCTCGATGCTGAGCCAGCAGACGCCAAGCTCCTCCCGCACGTCCTCAACTCGGTCTCGCCGGTCCGGATGCGGGAAGTCGGGACGGGTGTGGAGTCGATTTGCGACGGGTACGGGTCGTCTCCTGTTCCGACTGGAGCGACGCACCTCTCTGTCGCGGGCTTCGAACACAACCTCGATGCACCGCCGCGAGAAGTGGCGTCGGAACGCGTTGCGCTCGTCGGCGTCGACGCCGAGAGCGACGCGATGGACGCGCTCTCGGCGACACTCACGGGAACGGAGCACCGCGAGGTCGAGAAACCGTTCGACGTGAAAACGGTGGAGGCGACACGCGAGGGCGTTCGAACGGCTCTCGAAACGGAGGCGTACGGGTTCGTCCACATCGGCGTCCCGCTGACCGACGCGGGGTTCGTCTGCGCGGACGGCGTGCTGCGTCCCGAAGATGTCGAGGAGGTGGCAGCACGCGTAGTGTCGGTCGTCGGCGATCTGTCTGTCACCGGGTCCGCGGTCGACGCGTTCGTCGAGCGTGGCGCGTGCCTCGCGTTCGCGACGACGGCGCTGCCGAGCCACCTCCTCGGGCACCTGCTCGGGAGACTGCTCTCGGGCGCGCCGTTCGCGAAGGCGGTGGAGTGGGGCGGCTTCGACGGGATCCGCTATCGGTTCGCCGGGGATGTGGCATCGCGTCTCGTGGCACGCGAAGGGGGGACGTGGATCCCGGAGTACGCCGTCGAGTCGATGACACCGGACGAGCACCGGCTATCGGTCATCACGTGGGGTGGTGATGTGGGGGCGGTGAGCGCCATCGAGTCGCCGTATATCGATTCCGGGCACTGGTTGGCTGGACAGCGATGCGAGCAGCCCGGGACGTTGACGAGCGAGGAGGTCGTCGATCTCGTCGACGACCAGGATGGGGTCTACGTGCTGAACGGCGAGGTCGTTCAGCGCGACGGCGTGACTGTGACGGCCGTCCGCGACTCCGCGCGCCGCGCGCTCGACGACGTCGCGTCGTCGGAGACCACCGAGTGACGTCCACTTCTGGGATGCAATCCAAAACCGATAAGCAATGGGGGCGACGAGGGTGACGTACTCGTGACGAACGCCCAGATCACTCTCGTCCAACTCGACAACTACGGACCGTGGACGGTGACGCCGGAGCCCCGCCGCGAGGCCGACCTCCAGACGATGCAGTCGCGTCTCTTCGCGGACCTCTCGCAGTTCTTCGGCACCCGCGACGGCTACGTCTTCTTCACGCGCTTCGACAACATGATCGCGGTGACGAACGGCGCCGACCTCGAGGACCACGCGCGGGTGCAGGAGTCCATCCGGAACCGCTATCCCGTCACCGTGAGCCTCGGCATCGGGACGGGCGCGAGCCCGACGGACGCGCTCGTCGACGCGACCGCACACCTCCAGGCCGCCGGGAGCGCGCAGGACGCGGAGCGCCGCGAGGTGTTGGGCGGCCAGCCGCTCGCCGACGACGAACGCGCGGACGACGACGTCCACATCGCACACTTCGACGTGAATGACGCCACCGGGAAGTACACGGACGAACTCGACGCGTTCTCGACGTTCGTCCGCATCGAACAGGGGTACGCGTCGCTGATGCGCGTCCTCCACGACGAGTACGGTGGCCTCGGGTTCTTCGTCGGCGGCGACAACGTCGTCGCGATCGTTCCCGAACTCGACCGCGCGGCGTACGAGGCGGTCATCGAGCACGTCCGCGCGGAAGCCGACATGTCGCTGAAAGTCGGTGTCGGGAGCGGCCACACCGCGACCGACGCGGGGTTGGCGGCGAAGCACGCGCTCGAACGCTGCCGCGAGGACGGGACCATCGTCGAGGGCGACGTCTGAATTAACTCAGAGCGTACTCCCTAATTTTGTACTCGTTCGGTACTCACACCACGCTTTTACTTCCCGCGCCCGTCGTCTCCGATGATGTCAATCGACGTCCCGAACACCCTGGCTACGGCGCTCGAGGAGTCCTCCGACGACGAGATCGAACGCGCGCTCTGGGACCTCGTCTACGAGCAGGGCCGCGACGCGGACCTCTAAGGCGAAGCTATTCCCTCGTCCGACCCGTAGCCTGATGTATGGCGACGGGCGAGCGACTGCCGGGCGCTCCCGACCCCACCGAGCGCATCGTCCTGCACGTGGACATGGACTGTTTTTACGCCTCCTGTGAGCGCAAGCGAGAGGCGGCGCTCCGGGGCGAACCCGTCGTCGTCGGCATGGGCTACGAGGCCGGCGAGACGGTGGGTGCGGTCGCGACGGCGAGCTACGAGGCCCGCGAGTACGGCGTCGAGAGCGCGCAAGCCATCTCGAGTGCGCTCGAGCGCCTCCCCCGTCGCGCAGCCCATCCGAACGACCCCGAGAGCGCGTTCTATCGGCCGGTCGACCTCGACTACTACGAGGACGTCGCGGCGGACGTGAAGGCCATCCTGCACGACCTCGCCGACACGGTCCGCGAAGTGAGCATCGACGAGGCCTACCTCGACGTCACCGAGCGCACCGACTGGTCGGTCGCGGAGGGGTTCGCCCGGCACGTCAAACAGCGCATCGATCGGGAGGTCGGCGTGCCCGCGAGCGTGGGCGTCGCGCCGAACATGAGCACCGCGAAGATCGCGAGCGACCACGACAAACCGGACGGTCTCGTCGTCGTCCCGCCGGAGTCGGTCGCGGCATTCCTCGCGCCGCTCGACGTCGCGGCCGTCCACGGCGTCGGGCCGATTCGGGCGCGCGAGCTCGCCGAGATGGGGATCGAGACGGCGGGCGACCTCGCGGATGCCGACCCCTACGCGCTCGTCGACCGCTTCGGCGAGCGCGGCCGCGAACTCCACGAGCGGGCGAGCGGGCGCGACGACCGCCCGGTCGAGCCGAAAGGCGACCCGAAGAGCTTCAGCCGCGAGTCCGCGTTCGATGGCGCCGTCGAGGACCACGACAGCGTCGTCGAGCGGGCGCTCGCGCTCGCGGACGCCGTCGCGGAGCGGGCGACGCACGAGAACGCCCTCTATCGGACCATCGGCGTGAAGGTCGTCGTCCCACCGTACGACATCAACACGCGTGCCCGTTCGCTCCCCGGGCCGGTGGACGAACCCGACCTCGTGCGCGACGTCGCAGCAGAACTCCTCGCGGAGTTCGACGGCGCCCCCGTTCGGAAGGTCGGCGTCCGCGTCTCCAACCTCTCCTTCACCGCGAACGAGCAGGCGAAGCTCGGCGGGTTCGCGGACGCGACGGCACGCGATGGGACCGGGAACGAGAGTGCGGACGGGGCGAGCGACGGCGGCGGGCCGGAGGACGGTGACGGCGACGCGCAGGCGTCTCTCGGCGACTTCTAGCTCGAGCGGTCGAGGACGCGCTCGCACTCGACGACGAACCCAGCGAGGCTCTGTGCGGCCTCGCGCTCGAGCGAGAGGACGACGCCGGCCGTCGCGGACTCCTTGATGACGACGAAGACGCCGTGCTCGTAGAGTTCGACGCAGGATTCGAAGTCGCCGAACGGGCTGTCGGGTTCGCGAAGCGGCTCGCGCTCGCGCGTCCGCTGGACGATATCGGCCGACCGGCGCCGCGAGCGGTCGTTCGGCAGGTCGTCGCGACGATAGATGACCGCCCAGTCGTCGGCGGTAAATCGGACGGCCGTTCGGAAGTTCTGCCGTGTTCGCTCCGCGACGAATCGCACGAGTCGCTGGTGGCGTCGCTCGACCATGAGTCCGCGTACAGCGCACGCGTTCATACGCCAACCGGAAGCGGGGGCGTGCCGACGCTCCCCTATCCATAAGTCGACAGGGCCGCCTAGGTGCGCCCATGGCCGAGAAGTACGAGCGACTCGTCCGGCTGGTCGAGAACCGAGCGGGCGACGCCTTTCGCGGCGCGATCCGCTATCACGACGGCGGCCACACAATCCTCTACTTGCGCGACGACGTCGCGACGGACGCCTTCCGTGACGCCGTCGACGGCCTCATCGAGCGAGCGCGCGCGTACGAGCCGCTGAGTCACCCGGAGAGCTACCCGAACCTCGGGGCGACGCAGGCGAGCGTCGAACTCTACGAGGTCGCGGCGGTCATCCACTTCCGCGAGGGCCCGAACACGGGCGTCCTCGTCTCGCTCGACCGGGACGTCGCACAGGGGCTCGGCGCGTTCGTCACGCGCTGTACGTCGGTGCTCGTCGAGGACGGCGGTATCGAGGGGTCCGACGGCGTCGAGTCGTCCGACTAGCGCAGCGGCGCGACGAGGTCCTCGAGGGCGGCTTTCGGGTCGTCGGCTTTCGCGACGCCGGACGCGAGGAGGACGCCGGACGCGCCGAGGTCGTCGGCGGCTGTGAGGTCGTCGCCCGTCGAGATGCCGGCGCCGCAGTAGACGTCGACGGCGTCGTCGACGGCTTCGGCGGCCGCGACGGCGTCCGTGACGATATCGGGGTCGGCGCTCGCGACGGAGACGTCGCCGCCGATGAGCTCCGGGGGTTCGACCGCCACGGAGTCGGGGCCGAGCGCGGCGACGGCGCCGATCTGTTCGGGGTTGTTCGCACAGACGCACGTCTCGAGGCCGGCGCGCTCGGCGGCCTCGACGGACGCGTCGATGTCCGCGAGCTTCATCCGGTTCTCCGAGTGGTTGAGCAGCGTCCCTTCCGCGCCCGCGGCGGCGGCGCGCTCGGCGAGCGTGCTCCCGGTGTGACTCCCGTAGCCGTTCGGGCTGACGTGCTGTGCCCACGTCTCGACGCCCGTGTCGGCGACGGCGGCGATGTCGGCGGCCTGCGGTGCGATGGCGATGCGGACGCCGGACTCCTCGGCGACGTCGTGAGCGGCTCTCGCGACCGCGACGGGGTCGCAGGGGTACGCCTTCAGGTTGACGAGAACGAACATACAGCCGGGTTTCGCCGCCGCCGCATTACCGGTTACGGAATCCGCAAAGAGAGAACTACAGGCGTAGAAAACGCTAGTCCTTGCGCTTGACCATGTCGCCGAGCGTCAGACCGCCCTCGCTGGAGCCGCTCTCCCACTCCTCGTCGCCGTCCGTGGCCTCGAGGAGGCTCACGCCGAGTTTCTTCTCGAGTTTCTTTCGGACGTCGTCGCTCGGGAGGATGTCGCCGCGCTCGAGTTTGCGCACGAGGCTCGCCTTCTCGTTGAGTTCGGAGGCGAGTTCCTCTTGGCTGAGGCCCGTGTTCTCGCGGGCCTTCCGGATGCGCTCGTCGTAGTCGCCCGCGAGCTCCTGCATCTCGTCGAACATGTCGCGGCGACGGCGCTTCGAGCCGCCCGAGGACCCCCCGGAGTTCGACCCCGAGGAGCCACCGGAGGAAGAGGAGGACGTCGAGTACTTCGTCGACGTCGAGGAGGAGGACTCCTCAGTGCGTACCTCCGTACCGAAGTCGGTACAGTCGGAACACACGTCGAGTTCTGCCCCCTCGACTTTGATGGTCTTGGGGTTCTCCGTCTCGGCCCCGCACATCTCGCACTGAACCATACCGTTGCTTACCGGGCCGCGTGTATAAAGCACACGCCGGAGGCGAGGCGGGCATACGCGCGAACGCGCGCGACGAACATGGTCGCCGTTCCGGGACGGCGCTACGCGTCTCGTAAATCCCCCCACGCGCCCCAGAAGCGCTGGAGTGCGGTGAGGTGACCGACGACAGCGAAGACGCCGAGGAGCCACGCGACGAGGCTGAACCCCCCGACGACGGGAAGTACGGCGGAGAGCACGCCGACGATCCCCACCAGAGCGAGGCGGTCCGCGCGTCCGAGCAAGCCCCCGTACTGGCGGCCGAGGCCGACCGCCTGAATCTGCGTCCCGAGGTAGGAGGTGAGGAGGACGCCCGTGACGGCGGCGAAGCCGAGGAGCCACGAGTCGATGCCGGCGGCGAGGCCGGCGAGGATAACGACGTCCGCGTAGCGGTCGAGGACGTGATCGAGGAGGTCGCCGCCCTCCGAGTCGACGCCGGTCTCGCGCGCGACCGCGCCGTCGAGGAGGTCGAACCAGCCGTTCAGGAAGACGAGGAGCGCGCCGACGACGTACCAGACGGCCGTCCCGAGGTAGAACGCGCCCGCCGCGCCGACGGCGAGGACGAACGCGAGGACGCTGATCGCGTCGGGCGTGAGGCCGAGGCGGACCGACACGGCGACGAACGGCCGGAGCAGTCGCGAGGCCAGCGGGCGGAACTGATCGAGCGTCACAGCAGGTACTCCGTGTAGTCCACCTCGCCCGCGCTCGGCTCGCGCTCGCCGCGCACGACGGCGTCGATCTCCGCCGCGACCGCCTCGGGCGTTCGGTCGGTGGTGTCGATCTCGTAGACGCGCTCCTCGCCGTGGCGACGAACCGCCTCAGAGAGGATGACGTCGAGCGCCTCGGACTCCGCGTTCTCGCGGGCCTTCGCCTCGGGCTCGCCACGCTCCGTGAGCCGCTCCTCGAGCGTCTCGGGCGCACAGCGCAACACGATCACCGCGTCGGCGTCGTCGAGGTGGTGGGCGAGGTGGCTCTCGACGAGCACGTCGTCGGCCTCGGCGTACTTCTCGACGAGCGCGTCGATGTCGGCGACGAGGCTGTCGCGCGCCTCGTCGCGCTCCGTGTACAGCTCCTCGTCTTTCACGACGTCGTTCAGGTGGACGACGTCGAGGTCGGTGTCGAGGTGCTCGCTCGCGGTGGTCTTGCCCGTTCCCGGGGTACCGGTGAGGACGACCCTCATTCGCCGATGACCTCGTTGAGCTCGCGGACGGCGCGCTTCGTCTCCGCCTTCGTCCCGCAGGTGATGCGGACGCACTCGGGGAGACCGAAGCTCGAGCAGTCTCGGACGATGACGCCGCGCTCGCGCATCGCCTCGGCGACGGCCGTCGCGTCCCCGACATCGACGAGCAGGAAGTTCCCGTGGCTCTCGTAGGTCGGCGCCGCGACGTGCTCGGCCATGTAGTCGCGACTCCAGCGCGCGGTGTCGACGGTCCGCTCGACGTGCGCGCCGTCCTCGAGCGCCGCGAGGCCCGCGCGACACGCGAGGAAGCTCGCCGCGAACGGCGTGTTCACGCGCGCGTAGGCGTCCGCCCACGCCTCGGGGACGAGCGCGTAGCCGAGGCGGAGGCCGGCGAGCCCGTACGCCTTCGAGAACGTCCGCAGGACGGCGACATCGTCACGCGGTGCGCGACTGGCCGACGAGTGTGACTCGTCGACGTCGTCGCGCTCCCCGAGGAGCGAGACGGCGCTCGGCGCCTCGGTGAACTCGCCGTACGCCTCGTCGACGACGACGAGCGTCTCCTCGGCCGTCTCGTCGGCGATGCGCTCGACGTCGTCGAGCGCGAAGCGCCCACCAGACGGGTTGTGCGGGCTCGTGAGGTAGACGACGCGCTCGCCGTCGTAGGCGTCGAGGACGCGCTCGTCGGAGAGCTCGAAGCCGTCCGGTTTCGAGACGTCGTACTCGCTCACGTCGCCGTGGTGGAAGCGCGCGCTCATCCCGTAGTAGGAGAAACCGGGCGTCGGGACGAGCACGTCGTCGCCGGGCTCGAGCGTCGCGCGGTGGAGGTAGTCGAGCGCGCCGTCGCCGCCGTTCGCGAGCCAGACCTGCTCGTCCGTGACGCCCCACTGCTCGGCGAGCGCCGCCGTGAGGTCCTGGTGGTCGGCGGTCGGGTAGTGGTGGACCTCGTCGGCGCTCGCCTCGATGGCTTCCGTGGCCGCCGGACTCGGCCCGAACATGTTCTCGTTCGACGCGAGTTTGACGAACTCCTCGGGGTCGCGGCCGAGTTCCCGCGCGACTTCCTCGATGCCGCGGCCCGCGCGGTACTCGACGTGGTCCGAGAGGTCCCGTGGTCGCATGTCCGGTGGAAGCCCCCGACGCGACTTAAACGGGCCGATGCACCGTGCGCCCGGCCATACCGAGACGGCGGGGCGAACCGTGCGAGCGCCCCGTTACCAGCCGTCCGGGGCGACGTCGTTCGCCGGCGCCTCGCCAGCGAACACGCGCGCGAGGTCGGCGGCGACCGTGGCGTTCGCCTCCCGTCTGGCTTCCTCGGAGTACCACCCCGAGTGCGGGGTCGCCACGACGTCGTCACGACCCGGGAGCGGCGAATCCGTCGGCGGTTCGTCCGCGAAGACGTCGAGGCCGGCGGCCGCGATGTCGCCCGCGTCCAGCGCCGCCCGGAGGTCGGCCTCGTCGACGACGCCGCCGCGACCGGTGTTGACGACGACGCCGCGCTCGGGGAGCGCGTCGAGCCACGCGGCGTCGACGAGCCCGCGCGTCTCCTCGGTGAGCGGCGCGTGCACGGAGAGGTGGTCGGCGGCCTCGCGGAGGCCGCCGGCGTCCGCCTTCTCCACGCCGTGCTCGGCCATCGTCTCGGCGTCCACGTACGGGTCGTAGGCGGCGACGTCCACGCCGAAGCCCCGGAGGCGCGCGGCCGTCTCGCGCGCGATGTCGCCGAAGGAGACGAGGCCGACGGTGTCCCCGCGGAGGCGGTGGAGCTCGCGGCCCGCCCACGGGTCCCACGTGCCGTCGGCGACCCGGTCGTCCTGCGCGGGGACGTCCCGGACGCACGCGAGGAGGAGGGACGCGGCGTGCGTCGCCACCTCGTCGACGCAGTAGTCGGGCGCTCGCAGGACGGTGATTCCCTCGTCCGCGGCCGCCGCGACGTCGACGTTGTCCACGCCGATGGACGTCTGGCCGAGCGCGACGAGCGAGTCGAGCCCCGCGAGGACGTCGCGCGTGACCGTGAGGCGGCCGTTCGTCACGACGGCGTCCGCTTCGCGCTCGCGGACCGCGTCGCGAAACCGCTCGACCGAGGGCATCGCGACGACGTCGACGTCGGCGTCGAGGCGGTCGCGGAAGACGGTGGGCGCGAGCTTCGGGTCGTCGTCGAGCAGGACGCGGCGCGTCATGTCGGGCGTTTCGCCCGGTCTGGACTTGGGGTTTCCGCCGGTCGGGCTCGCGGGGACCGCTACGCCTTAGGACCCACCGCCCACACGTCCACCCATGGCGACAGCACTGACGGCCGTTTACGCGATTCACCTCCTCGCCGGCGCGCTGTGGGCCGGGAGCGTCTGCTTCTTCACGTACAGCTACCTCCCGCTCGCGAAGGGCGGCGACGTCTCCGTGGACGTGCTGGCGTCCGCGACGAGCAAGCTCACGACCGTCTCGCGCGCCGGTGCCGTCCTCCAGCTCCTGACCGGCGGCTACCTCGCGAGCCCGATGGGCGTCGGGACGACGAGCGCGTACTGGTCGAGCACGAGCGGCTACCTCGTCATCGCGATGGTCGTCCTCTGGCTCCTGCTCGCGGCGTTCACCGAGATGGCGGCGTCGCGCCTCCGCGACGGCCTCGACGTCGATAAGGTCCGCACGCCCGCCCGCGAGGCGTCGGCGCTCCTCTACGCGGCGAGCGCCGTCGCCGTCCTCCTCCTCGTGGACGCCGGCCTCCTCCTCGCCTGAACCTGGCACGGTTTCGATACTTCGGCCCCGCTGTTTTTCGTCCTCCGCCGTCTCGGGGAGCACATGGCAAGTGCACTCGGCTCACTCATCCTGTTCGTCGTCAGCCTGCTCGTCGGCGGCCTCGGCATCTACGCCGGCGCGCGCGTCGTCGCCGGCGTCGAGGACTACTCGCACGCCCTCGTCACCGCCGTCATCGGCGCCGTCGCGTGGGCGGTGCTCTCGTGGGTCCCGCTCGTCGGCGGCCTCCTCGCGCTCGTCGCCTACGTCTGGGTGATCAACTGGCGCTACAAGGGCGGCTGGGTGAACGCGATACTCATCGCGCTCGTCGCATGGATCGCCACAACCGTCGTCGTCTTCGTCCTCGGCGCCCTCGGCGTCCCCGTCACCGGTATCGGCGTCGTCGGGGTCTAGTAGCAGACTTATTCCTGCTCCACGTCGACCGCGAGCGTCCCGACGCCCTCGACGTCGGCCTCGACGCGGTCGCCGTCCGCGAGCGGCCCGACGCCCTCCGGCGTCCCCGTGATGATGACGTCGCCCGCCTCGAGGGTCATGTACTGGGTGATTTCCGCGACGAGTTCGGGGACGCTGAAGATGAAGTGCCGGGTGTTCGACGACTGTCGCGTCTCGCCGTTGACGCGGAGTTCGACGTGGGCGTCGTCGGGGACGTGCTCGGGGTCGGCGGCGACGGGGCCGAGCGGGCACGACCCGTCGAAGGCCTTCCCGCGCACCCAGTTCTGCTCGCGGTCCTGATCGTCGCGGTTCGAGACGTCGATGGCGACGGTGTAACCGGCGATGACGTCCTCGGCGTCCGCCTCCGCGACGTTCCGGCACTGCTCGCCGATCACGACGCCGAGTTCCACCTCGTGCTCGACCGTCTCCTTCCCCTCCGGGAGCGAAATCGTGTCGCCGTGGCCCGCGACGGCGTTCGGCGGTTTCAGGAATAGCAGCGGCCGGTCCGGGACGTCCTCGCCGCGCTCGGCGGCGTGCTTCGCGTAGTTCCGACCGACGCAGACGACCTTGCTCGGCTCGCTCGGCGGCAGGACGTCGACCGCCGAGAGGTCGTAGTCGCGCCCACCGAAGGAGACGTGCTCGCCGTGGTGTTCGCCCTCGCGCACCGCGCCCGCCGGATCGCGGAACCTGACGTGTCGCATACGCCGGCGTTCGCCCGCCGGAGGCTAAGCGTTGGGGTTCGTCGGCGGATACCAGAAGCGAGAAACACTGACACGCCCTACTACTCCATACGACTATGGTCCGCCTCGCCACGTGGAACTGCAACATGGCGTTCCGGAAGAAGCAGGATGCAATCCTCGCGTGGGATCCCGACGTCCTCGTCGTCCCGGAGTGCGAGGACCCCGAACGGGTCGGCGAGTGGTCGGAGTTCACCGACTGGCGGTGGACCGGCGAGGACGAGCACAAGGGTCTCGCGGTGTTCACTCGGAACGATGTGACGATAGACGGCGTCGCATCCGGGCAAACAGAATCGCGGCACGTCCTCCCAGTCGAAATTGACGGCGCACCCGACATCTTCGCCATCTGGGCGATGAACGCCGAACACGACCCGAAGCGCCGCTACATTGCCCAACTGTACACGGCCCTCATCGAGTACGCGACATTCCTCGAAGGTGATACCGTCGTTGCCGGTGACTACAACTGGAACCACCAGTGGGACGACTCGCCGAACGGACCGCTCTATGGAACGCTCGAAGACGTCGTCGCTCGCCTCCACGACATGGGCCTCGAAAGCGCGTACCATCGGCTCCGCGACGTGACTTACGGCGCCGAGCCGGATCCGACGTTTTTCATGCACAAGAAACGCGACCGAGGCTATCACATCGACTACGTGTTCTCGAACCGGGGGCGCCTCAACGGGGCTGAAATACGGATCGGTGATTACGACGAGTGGGTCGATGCGAGCGACCACGTCCCACTGCTCGTCGATCTCGCGTAGTCCTTGCTACCAGCGGTGGTGGACGTACTCCTTCACGTACGCCTCGTAGACGTCGCGGGCCGCGCCGTGCTGGCGGTGGCTGAGCGGCGCGAGCTCGGCGGCGTCGACGTTCTCCGCGATGTGTTCCGGCGACGTGCTTCCGGGGATGACGGTCGACACCGCGTCGTGGTCGAGGATCCACCGGAGCGCGAACTGCGCGAGCGTCACGTCCGCGGGTGCGTACGCCTCGAGCTCGTCGGCCGCGTGCGCGCCCACGTCCTGCGGGACGCCCGCGAACGTCTCCCCGACGTCGAACGCCTCGCCCTCGCGGTTGTAGTTCCGGTGGTCGTCTTCGGGGAACGACGTCTCGGCGTCGACCGCGCCCGTCAGCAGCCCGGAGGCGAGCGGGACGCGCACGATGACGCCGACGTCCTCGCGTTTCGCCCGCTCGAAGAAGCGCTCCGCGGGGCGCTGGCGGAACGGGTTGAAGATGATCTGGACGGACTCGACGCCGTCGTACTCGATGGCCTTCAGCCCCTCCTCGACGCGCTCGACGGAGACGCCGTAGTGCGCGACGAGACCGTCGTCGACGAGCGCGTCGAGCGCCGCGAACGTCTCCGGCTCGTAGTAGACGTCCGTCGGCGGACAGTGCAGTTGGAGGAGGTCGAGCGTCTCGGTGTCGAGGTTCTCGCGCGAGCGCGCGACGAAGCGCCGCAGGTTCGCCTCCGTGTAGCCCTCGGCCTCGTGGGGGTCGAGGCGGCGGCCCGCCTTCGTCGCCACCACGGGGTCCGCCTCGCGCTCGTCGAGCACCTCCGCGATGAGGCGCTCCGAGCGGCCGTCGCCGTAGACGTCGGCCGTGTCGAGGAACGTGATCCCCTCGTCGAGCGCCGCGTGCACGGCGTCGCGCGCCTCCGCCTCGCCGACCTCGCCCCAGTCGCTCCCGATCTCCCACGTGCCGAGGCCGACCGGCGTCACGTCGAACCCGGTCGAGCCGAGCGTGCGTTCGTCCATACGCCCACTCCTCGCGCGTCGCCCCTAACCGTTCGGGTCGCGGACGCGCTCCCCCGCCGCCCCCACGGCATCCGCCCGGCCTCAAGGGTTTATACGCTCGCCGTGAGTAGCCGGTCCCGTCATGCAGATTACCTGGTACGGACACTCCACCTTCGGCATCGACGTCGACGGCGAATCGCTGCTCGTCGACCCCTTCTTCGACAACCCGAAGACCGACACCGACCCCGAAGAACTCGACCCCGACCACGTCCTCATCACGCACGGCCACGCCGACCACATCGGCGACGTCGACCGGTTCCGCGGCGCGCACTTCGTCTCCACGCCCGAGATCATCAGCTATCTCACCGACGAGTACGGCATCGAGGACGGCACCGGCATGAACCTCGGCGGCACCTTCGAGACCGAGGAGGCCTACGTCACGATGGTGCGCGCCGACCACTCGAACGGCCTCGACACCGACTACGGCGCCAGCGGCGGGATGCCCGCCGGCTACGTCGTCTCCGACACCAAGCCCACGCAGGTCGCGGACGAGGCGTCCCAGACCTTCTACCACGCCGGCGACACCAGCCTCCACACCGAGATCCGCGAGGTCATCGCGCCCTACCTCGAACCGGACGTCGCCGCCGTCCCCATCGGCGACCACTTCACCATGGGCCCGTGGCAGGCCGCCGTCGCCGCCGACTGGAGCGGTGCCGACTACGCCATCCCCATGCACTACGACTCCTTCCCCGTCATCGAGCAGGACACCGACGACTTCGTCCGCGAAGTCGACGCCGCCGGCGCGCAGGCCGACGTGGTGGTGCTCGACGGCGACGAGACCTTCGACCTCGGCGACGAACTCGGCTACTAACGGCCATTCTCTCGTTCTTTCGAGACTAGTGCGGCGATGTCGCTCGCCCAGCGGAGCAAACGCGTTAGAAAAATGAAGTGGACTCGCCGGGATTTGAACCCGGGGCCTCTCCCATGCCAAGGGAGTGATCTACCACTGATCTACGAGCCCTCGAACGCATCCTTCCGTATCCGGGGGACGTAATTGAACCCTTCGATTCGACCCCATCGAGAGTAGAAACCCTTTACCGGTCGAAGCCCACACTCACCCGTAGGGAACTGCACGGCCGCATATCTGACTCGCCGTCCGCTTGGGCGGCTCGGGAGTGTGGCAGTGCTCGGGCGTTTTCGCGCCCAGCGCCGCACAGCGGTTCGTGTCGTTCCAATTCACACTATGGCACGAATGCATACCCGCCGTCGCGGCTCGTCCGGTTCGGACAAGCCGGCGGCAGACGAACCCCCGGAGTGGAGCGACGTGGACGCGGACGCCGTCGAGGAGCGAGTCGTCGAACTGGCAGAGGAGGGCTACGACCCCAGCCAGATCGGCATGAAGCTCCGCGACGAGGGCGTCCAAGGGACGCCGATCCCCGACGTGAAGCTCGTGACGGACAAGAAGGTCACGACCATCCTCGAGGAGAACGACGCGAAGCCCGACCTCCCCGAGGACTTCCGTAACCTCCTCGAGCAGGCGGTCCGCCTCCGCGAGCACGTCGAGGAGAACGGTCAGGACCACCAGAACCGCCGCGCGCTCCAGAACACGGAGTCGAAGATCCGCCGTCTGGCGGACTACTACCGCGGCGACGAACTCGACGAGGACTTCACGTACTCCTACGACGTCGCCGCCGAACTCCTCGAGTAACACCGAATGTCCACTACGGGTCGCTCCGGGTCGTCCGCCGACGCCGCGACGCTGACGGACTGCCTCCGCGAGGGGGCGTTCGTCCGCGTCGTCGCGCGAGCGGGCGGTGACGCGCTCGCGGCCGCCGGCCTCCTCGGGCGCGCGTGCTCGGCGACGAACACGCCGTACCAGGTGAGCGTCGCGGCGACGCGCAGCGACGCGAGCGCCCGCCTCGACGGTCTCGCCGACTCGGACGCCGGGGTCGCGGTCGGCTTCGACGGCCTCGGCGACGCGTCGCTCAGCGGCGGCGTGCTCTCCGAGACGGCGCTCGACGCCGCCCGCGCCCTCGACGAGTCGCCGAGCGCGGCGCTCGCGCTCGCGGGCGTCCGCGCCGCCGACGAGGCCCCGTCGGGCGCGCTCGCCGACCTCGTGGCGCGCCGACCCGGCGTCGGCCTCCCGGTCGCGGACCTCTCGGACGGCCTCGCGCACACGACGCTCTGTCACGCACCGTGGTCGGGCGACGACCGGCGGACGGGCGCGCTGCTCGCCGAACTCGAGCTCCCAGCGGAACTTGAGGCCGACTCCCACCGGCGTCTCGCCTCGCGGGTCGCGCTCGACGCGACCGAGGACGCGGCGCCCGACGCCGTGGACGCGCTCGCGCGCGTCCTCCGACCGCACGTCCTCCCGGACGGGCCGTTCGAGACCGCCGAGGGGTACGGGGACGTCCTCGACTGCCTCGCGTACTCCCGGCCCGGCCTCGCGACGGCGCTCGCGCTCGGCGTCGCGGACCGCGCCGACGCGCTCGACGCGTGGCGCGAGCACGCGACGGCGACCCACAACGCCCTCCGGGCGAACGATCCGGCGCGCTACAGCGGCGTCGTCGTCTGCGAAGTCGACGCCCCCGCGTGGCCGCTCGCGCGCCTCGTGCGCGACGGGCGCTCCCCGGAGTCGCTGGCGCTCGTCGTCGGCGAGTCGGGCGCCGCGCTCGCGAGCACCTCCGACGGCCCGGACGCCAGCGCGGTGTTGGCGGCGGCCGTCGGCGACGGCGCGGTCTCTGGGAGCGCGACGCGCGCGCTGACGACCGAGACGGACACGGAGGCGCTCCGCGAGGGCGTCCAGGGGGCGCTCTCGACATGAGCGCCGACACCGGCGGCGACGCCGATGCCCCGCGTCGGGCGACGGTCCGAACGGAGCACGACGACCCCGCGCTCGTCGCGGCGAGCGTCCGCCCGGACAACACCGAGTCGATGCGCACCGAGGTCGCGGACGGCGCGGTCGTCACGACCATCGAGCGCGACGACACCGGCGGTCTGCGGGCGACGACGGACGACTACGTGGTGAACGTCACGGTGGCCGAGGAACTCGCACAGCTAGCCGAACGACACACGACACGAAACCAATGAGCGAACGATCAGTCTCCAAGCGAAACCAGCAGAAGCGATGGTACACCGTGCTCGCCCCCGAGCAGTTCGACCGGGCGGAACTCGGTGAGACCCTCGCGGACGAACCGGAACAGGTGCTCGACCGCACCATCGAAACCACCCTCGGCGACATCACTGACGCCCAGGGCGGTGAGAACAACCTCAAGCTCACCTTCCAGGTGACCGACGTCGGCAGCGACTCGGCGTACACCGAGTTCGTCGAGTCCACGCTCACGCGCGACTACCAGCGCAGCCTCGTCCGCCGGGGCTCCTCGAAGATCGGCGTCGTCCTGACGGTCCGGACGACGGACGACTACCGCGTGCGCCTCCAGCCGACCGCGTACACGACGAAGAGCGCGGACGACAGCCAGCAGAAGGCGATCCGTCGCCTCATGATCGACCTCGTCGAGGAGGCCGCCGAGGAGCGGACCTTCGAGGGCCTCATCGACTCCATCCTCGAGGGCCGCCTCTCCAGCGCCATCTACAGCGAGGCCAACACCATCTACCCGCTCCGCCGGGTCGAAGTCGAGAAGGCCACGCTCGAAGCGCACCCCGAGGAGGTCCACGAGGAAGAGGAGACGTCCGCCGTCGACGTCGAGGACGAGTCCTAACGCCTCCCCGCACCGGCCAGAAACTCCCGTTTTTCGCGACGCCACACGGCGAGCGGCGGCGCTCTCCCGCGTCCCTCGCCACCGATATAAACACGTAAGGACGCCCTCGTCGTTCGACCGCGTATGCCTTCCGGGTCCGACGAGGGACGCCGCGCCGGGTTCCGCCCGCGCTTCGCAGGTCGCCTCGGTATCGCGGACGTCGCCACGGCGACGAACGCCGGACTCGGGTTCTGCGCGGTCGCGGCGGCGGTGGTCTCGCCCGCGCTCGGCGCGCGCGTGCTCCTGCTCGCCGCGATCGCGGACGCCATCGACGGCATCCTCGCGCGTCGCTACGGCGGGACGGACGTCGGCCCGTATCTCGACTCGCTCGCGGACGTCGCGTCCTTCGGCGTCGCCCCTGCGGCGCTCGCTCTCGCCACCGCGCGCGCCGCGTGGGGCGAGGCCCCGCTCCCCGTCGGCCTCGCCGTCGCCGTGGGCGCCGCGTTCGTCGCGATGGCGGTCGTCCGACTCGGCTTCTACACCGCGAACGACGTCGGGAACGCACACACGGAGGGCGTGCCGACGACGCTCGCGGGCACGCTCCTCGCGGCGACGGTGCTCGCGGGTGTCACGTCCCCGGTGGTCGTCGTCGGCTTCACGGCGCTCCTCGCGCTCGCGATGGTGACGACGCTCCCCTATCCCGACCTGCTCGTGCGCGACGCGCTCGCGATGGGCGTCGTGCAGGCGCTCGCGCTCCTCGCGCCGGCCGCGTTCGGGCGGGCGTTCCCGCGCGTTCTGCTCGCGTTCGCGCTCGCGTACTTCCTCCTCGGGCCGTGGGTCTACTGGCGCGAGGCGGGCGAAGGGAAACGCTCATAGGCGCGCTGGCGGAAGGACGACGTATGAGTGACGGGGACGAAGAGCCGGCCGACTCCGAGGCGGCGGAGTCGCCGGCCCCCGACGAGACCGCGGCCGAAGCATCGGCGGACGAACCCGAGGAGGCGGCCGACACCGCAGACGCGTCCGAGGCCGAAGAGGCCACGGACACTGCGGAGAGCGCGGACGACGCGGATGCGGTGGACGCGGGCGACGCCGCCGAGGACGTCGAGAGCGACGCCGAAACACCCGAGGACGAAGCCGACGAAGAGGACGGCGAGGACGACGTTCGGGCGGCCGAGCGCGAGCGCTACGAGGGGCTCGTCGCCGACCTCGAAGCCGCCGAAGAGGCGCTCGAGGCCGCCGAGACCGAGGCCGACCTCGACGACGTCGAGGCCTCACTGGAGGAGATCGAGTCCGGAATCGAGGACGCGGCGTTCACCGACCCCGAGGAGTTCCAGCCGGACGAGGAGGAACTCGGGGAGGACGAGGAACCGGAGGAGCTCCTCGACTTCGAGGAGGAGCTGACGAACGAACTGCAGGACCTCCAAGACGAACTCGAGGAGCAACGCGGGCCGTACGGCGAGGACGTCGTCTCCGAGATCGAGAGCGCGACGTCGACCGTGGAGGGGACGCGCTGGACGGACACGGGCGACGAGCAGGTCGCGGCCGCCATCGAGTCCTTCCTCGCGGACGCCGCCGAGGTACTCGGTACCGACCTCACCGGCGACGACGTCGCGGCGCTCGAAGCCGCCGCCGAGGCGGTCACGGACGCCTCGCTCGACGCCGACGAGGACGAAGCCGAAATCGCCGCCCTCCTCGAGGCCACGGCCGACCTCCAGTCCGGCATCGACGACTCGCAGGCGTTCGCAGACCTCTCCTCCCGACAGAAGCTCCAGTACGAGGGGTTCTACGACGTCCTGAACAAGCACAAGGACTACCCGCCCGAGTGGTCGGCGGTCAAGGAGTGGACGAAGCGTGACAACGCCGAGATGGTCGCGCTCTGCATGGAGCACTTCACCTCCGGCTATATGGAGGAGCACTGCCTCGAGGCGTTCGTCCGCATGGGCAACCCCGACGCCATCGACGTGCTGAAGGAGAAGGCCCAGCGGCGCAACCTCACGGCCGTGAAGGCGCTCGGGAAGACCGGCCACCCGGACGCCGTCGAGGGCGTCGCGGACTACATCGACTCGGAGTCGAACCCGAAACTCCAGCGCGTCGCGCTGCGCGCCATCGGCGAACTCGGCGCGACCGAGTACACCGAGGACGTCGCGCAGTGGCTGGTCGCGGAGAACGAGGACGTCCGCAGTCAGGCCGCCCGCGCGCTCGGCCTCCTCGGTGACACGCGCGCCGTCGCCCCGCTCCGCGACGTCCTCGAGGACGACGACGAGACGGAGGGCGTGCGCGCGAGCGCCGCGTGGGCGCTCTACCAGATCGGGACCGCAGAAGCGCTCGCGGCCGCCGCCGAGCAGGCGGAGACGCGGTCCTTCCTCGTGCAGTCGGAGGCGGAGAAGGCGGCGGCGGCGCTGGACTAGAGGAAGTAGGCGAGGAACTGGACCGCGAACCCGGCGGCCGCGAGGAGCGCGCCGACGCGGCCGATCCACGTGTACTGACGCACGTCCTGCGGTGAGAGGTCGACGTTGTAGCTGTCGAAGTCGGGGTCGTAGTTGATGTAGCTCGGCTGCTGGAAGAACTCGAGGAAGACGAGGAGCGCGCCGAGCGTCGCGAGCGCGTATCCCGCCATTCGGACGGACTCGACGAGCGTGAACGCTACCATACGCCGGTCTGTGGGTCGGGGCGGCTAAAACGTGCCGACCGACGGTCGCGACGGGGCACGCCGCGTGCAGCGACGCGAGCCGAACCTTCTCGTACGATGACGGGGCCACCGCGTGCCGTGTCACGTCGCTTCGCCACGTCGTTCTGTCTCCTCCTCCTCGTCGGAACGCCCGCCGCGTCGCTCCCCGTCGCCGCGACTCCCGAACCGGGAGCGGCGACCGGCACGCCGACCATCGTCGCCGTCTACCCGAACCCCGTCGCCGAGCGCGACGCCGGCGAGTTCGTCACCGTCCGCTTCCCAGAGGAGACGGCGCTCGGGTCGTGCGCGCTCGCGGACGACGAGGGGAGCGTCGCGCTTCCCGAGCGCACCGTCGCGGGGACGGTGACGCTCAGTACCGCGCCGAATCGCACTCGAAGCCTCGTCACGGGGCGCGTGCTCGCCTCGGCGGTGCCGTCGCTCGCGAACGCGGGCGAGGACCTCGTCCTCCTCTGTGACGGTACCGTCGTCGACGCCGCGAGCTATCGGGACGCGCCCGAGGGCGAGGTGTCCCGCGGCGGCGCGTGGCGGGCGCTCGGTCGGACGGCGTTCGGGGTGTCGAGCGTCGCGAACGCGGACGCGACGGTGTTCGCGCTCCCGGACGCGCCCGAGGCCGTCCGCGAGTCGCTGCGCGGCGTGGACGAACGGCTCCTCGTCGGCGGCTACACCTTCACGTCCGAGCGCGTCGCCGCGATTCTCGCGAACGCGAGCGCGCGCGGTGTCGACGTTCGCGTCCTCGTTGAGGGCGGCCCCGTGGGCGGCGTCGCGGCGCGCGAGGCGCGCGTGCTCGACGGCCTCGTCGAGGCGGGGGTCGACGTGACGGTGCTCGACGGCCCGCACGCCCGCTACCCGTTCCACCACGCGAAATACGCCGTCGTGGACGACGCGGTGCTGGTCACCTCGGAGAACTGGAAGCCGAGCGGCATCGGCGGACGCGGGACGCGCGGGTGGGGCGCAGTCGTGCACGACCCGACGCTGGCGGACTCCCTCGCCGCCGTCCACCGCGCGGACAGCGAGTGGGTCGACGGCGTTCCGTGGCAGCTCTACCGAGCGAACGCGACGTTTCAGGAGTGCGAGCCGTCGAACGCGACGTATCCGCGCGTCTTCGCGCCGCTCGACGCGGACGTGGACCGCGTCTCGCTCGTCGTCTCCCCCGACACCTCCCGGGACGCGCTCCTCGGGTTCGTCCGGGATGCGAACGAGAGCCTGCTCGTCGAACAGATGGGCATCGGCACCGACACCGTCCTGCTGAACGCGACGATCGCCGCCGCGGAGCGCGGCGTCCGGGTTCGCGTGCTCGTGAGCGGCGCGTGGTACGCTCGCGAGGAGAACGCCGCGCTCGTCGAGCGCTTGAACGAGCGCGCGCGCCGCGACGGCCTCGACTTGCGCGCGAAACTCGCCGCGCCGCGCGGGCGCTACGGGACGTTGCACGTGAAGGGCGCGGTCGCGGACGGGGAGCACGTCCTCGTCGGGAGCGTGAACTGGAACGAGAACGCCGTGAACCGGAACCGGGAGACGGAGCTCGTCCTCGCCGACCCCGAGGTGGGTGCGTACTACGCGCGCCTCTTTCTGGCCGACTGGCGCGGCGGCGTCTGGACGCTCCCCGTGCTCGTCGCGGGCGTCGCGCTCGCGGGCGCCTTGCTCGCGGCGTGGTACCTGCGGCGAGAAATCGCGTTCGATCGCGCCGACGCGGCCGTCGGCTGGCGACCGTAGCGTCGCGGTCTAGCGCGTCAGCGTGCTGTGGAGCTCCTCGTCGATCTCGGCGTCCGCCATCTTCTCGACGAGCGCGTCGAGGACCTCCTCGCGCATCCCGTTCACGAAGCGGATGGAGCCGACGACGAGGTGCCCGCCCCCACTGACGCCGGCGCCGGGGAACTCGTCGTTGAGGTCGCTCACCATCTGCGGGATGTCCATGCGCACCCCATCACTGCGGAGGACGGCGAAGTCGGGGCCGTAGCCGATGGTGATGACGGGTTCGCCCGTCTCCTCGACCTTCCGGTCGTGTATCTCGCCCGTGGTCTTCCCGGGCGCGGGGTACGTGAATCGGTGGGCGTAGTTCTCGACGTCGACGCGGTAGAGGTGCGCGCCGGAGTCGACGGTCTCGTGCTCGACGTGTGGCATCGCGGCGTCGAGCTGGAGGTCGACGTCGCGCTGGGCTTTCTCGGCGAGCCACGGGACGAGCTCGCGGTGGCGTTCGGCGTCGCTCCCGACGTTCAGGACGTCGTTGATGAGGTCGCGGCCCGCGCTGTAGCGCAGCCAGAACGCCTCGTAGTCGAGGGCTTCGCTGACGTCGTGGAGGAACTCGTCGTCGTAGCCGGCCGACCGAGCGAGGTCGAGGTAGTCGCTCATCGCCTCGGCCTTCGAGCGGTCGCTGATGCCGGCGACGGCGGGAACGTGGTCGAGTTCGTCGTCGAGGCTCGGGTCGATCATGCGCGCGAGCTCGACGCACATCATGCCGGTGGTGACGCGGTAGTCCTCGCCGTGGAGGTAGGGGTTGACGTGCGCGTCGACGAGCGGGTCGACCGCCTCGGGGTCGGGGTGGTGGTGGTCGACGACGACGATGGGGATGTCGTAGTGGGTGAGCGTCTCGTAGGCGGGCGTGTCCTCCTCGGTGGAGCCGTTGTCGAGCATGAGGAGGAGCGGAAGCTTCTGCCCGTGGCGCGCCTGGTCCTCCAGGGCGAAGTTGAGGTCGCGGGTGGCGTCCTCCATCTCGTAGTAGGGCGCCTTGCTCGGGAGGCGCTTGAGGAGGTGGCGCTTCGCCTCGGCGTCCTCGTGGGTCTCGTCGATGAAGCGCTCGAGGGCGAGCTGGACGGGGACGCTCGCGCACATGCCGTCGCCGTCGGCGTGGTGGCGCATCCGGATGGGCCGGGACTCGAGGACGGTCCGTCGGAGCTGGCGGGCGACCTCGCGGAGGTCGGGGTAGAGCTCCTGCATCGCCGGCCACTCGACGAGCGGGTCGACGTCGGCGGGCTCGGAGCGCTCGGCGACGGCGGCGGCGAGACGCTCGCGAACGTGTGCGGCCTCGCCCTCGGAGAGCGCTTCGAGGGAGCTGATCTCGACTTGGAGCGCGCCCTCGCGTTCCTCGACTTCGCCGGTGACGTGGACGACGGCGTCGAGGTCGACGTCGGGGTAGGCCCGAACGCCCGCCTCCTCGAAGGCGGTGCAGGGGACGGCGCCGGTCTCGTCGCGCACGCGGAAGATGGTGGGGCCGCCGGTCTGCTTCACTTGGACGACTTCGCCCTCGAGGTGGACGGTCTCGCCGACGCGCCCGTCGAGGGCGCCGGCGGCGGCGCGCTCGTAGGAGAACGCACGCTCCTCGACCTCGTAGTCGTCGAGGTCCGCGACCTCGAACCCGAGGTCGCCGTTCTCACGGATCTCGGTGAGCTCGACGACGAGTTCGTCGCCGACGCCGTACTCGTCGTCGTAGTCCGACGGGAGGACGGACTCGTGGAGCAGTCCGGAGACGTGTTCGGAGAGGTCGACGAAGACGCCGTAGTCCACCACGCCGTTCACGGTCGCGGTGTAGCACTCGCCGGCCTCGATGTCCTCGACGGTACACTCGGCGGCGAGCTGGTAGACGACGGAGGTAACGCCTCCGTCGGAAGAACCGTCAGTCATGCTCCGTGATTCGGCGCCGGTGTGTTTAAGGCTTTATTGTCGCTCTCGCGGGTTTCGGGGCGTCTCGTCGCCGTCACCGGAACGCGGTGAGGTCGGGTCGGCTACCGAGAGCGTCGCTCTCGTGAACGTCGCGCGCCCCGTCGCGGCGCACGTCGCCGCGAGCGCGCCGACGGTGGCCTCGAAAGGTTTAGCACGCGCCGGCGACCACCTCGAAGTATGGCGTTTGGCTCGCGGCCGGTGCTCGGCATCGCGGCGGAGACCCTCGACTTCGCGCTCGAGGCGGCCGAGGACTCCCACCCGAACGAGTACCTCGGCGTCCTCCGAGGGACGCCGGCCGCCGAGTACGACCTCGACGGCGACGGTGACGGCGACCTGATCACGGACGTCCTCTTCATCCCGAAGACGACGTCGAGTCCCGTACAGGCGACCCTCCAGTCGGACCTCATCCCGAACGATAGCCACACCGTCGGGACGATACATTCCCATCCGAACGGCGTCCTGCGTCCGAGCGACGCGGACCGCCAGATGTTCGGGCGCGGCTCCGTGCACGTCATCCTCGGTGCGCCCTACGAGCGCGACTGCTGGCGGGCGTTCGACCGCGAGGGCGAGCCGACGACGCTCGACGTCTACGACGTGGCGCTCCCCGCGCCCGAGGACTTCTTCGACTTCACGCAGGCGGACATCGACGCCGAGCTCGAGGAGGAGGACCGACTATGACGGCGCGCGTCGTCGCGCAGGGCACCTTCGACTTGCTCCACCCGGGCCACGTGCATTATCTGGAGGAGGCGGCGGCGATGGGCGAGGCACTCCACGTCATCGTCGCGCGCCGCGACAACGTGACGCACAAGGAGTCACCCGTCCTCTCGAACCGCCAGCGTCGCGACATGGTCGCGGCGCTCGACGCCGTCGACGACGCGCGCGTCGGCCACCCCACGGACATCTTCGCACCCATCGAGGAGATCGAACCGGACGTGATCGCACTCGGCTACGACCAGCATCACGACGCGGACGCCATCGAGGCCGCGCTCCGCGAGCGCGGTCTCGACTGCGACGTCCGCCGGGCGTCCGCGCGCGACCCTGCGTACGAGGACGAACTCCTCTCGACGGGCGCGATCATCGACCGAATCCTCGCCGAGCGCGCTTAGTCCTCGACGACGGCCACGGCACGCACGGGCGCGCCGTCAGCTTCGACGCGGAGCGGATACGCCGTCAGGCGGAAGCGCGACGGGAGCGCGTCGAGGTCGCGGAGGTTCTCGAAGACGAGTCGGTCGGCCTCGAAGAGCGCGTGGTGTGCGGAATAGCCCTCGGGGTCGTCGTCGGTGTCGGCATCGCCCGCAGGCGGCGACGGGTCGGGGCTCGCGGCGTCGAGGGCGACGTGCTGGTCGCGTTCGGCGAGCTCGCGCGCCGTCGCGGGCGCGAGATACGGGTGGTCGCGGTAGCGCGGCGTCCCCCAGTGCGCGTCGAACCCCGTTCTGAAGACGACGACGTCCGCCGAGCCGTCGGCGGGGAGCGCGTCGGGCCGTATCGCCTCGCGCGGCCCGGCCTCGACGTCGACGAGGTGGGCGTCCATCGAGAACGTCCCGACATCGTACTCCGCGAGGCTCGGGCCGTCGGCGAGCAGGTGGCTCGGCGCGTCGACGTGCGTCCCGCTGTGCGTGGAGAGTGCGAGCTCGGTGACGCGGTACCCGTCGGCGGCCATCGTGGCGGCGGGCGAGACGGAGACGGTGGGGTCGCCCGGGTAGACGGGCATGCCGTCGGTGAGGGGGTGCGTGAGGTCGTGACGAGTCACGTCGAGGCGGAGGGGGCGGCGTCGAGAAAGCGCTCCGGTTCAGGTGGCCTCGTAGCGCTCGACGGCGTGCCCCCAGACCGCCATCGCGGAGGGCGTGACGATGACCGACATCAGGTAGGAAAGGAGGATGCTGAGGCCGGTGACGGCGCCGAACTGCCCGAGGATGGGCGTGATGGCGAGCACGAGCACGCCGATGCCGGTGACGGTGGTGAGCATGCTGCCGGTGAGCGACCCGCCGGTGCCGCGAACGGCGACCTCGATGGCGTCGTAGAGGTCGCGCTTGCGGTACTCGTCGCCGAAGCGGTGGACGATGTGCGCGGAGTAGTCGACGCCGAGGCCGATGCTGATGGAGAGGATGGTCGCGGTGAGGGCGTTCAGCGGGATGTCGAAGTAGCGCATCGTCGCCGCGATGAACGCGACCGTCAACACGATGGGGAAGAGGTTGACGAGGCCGAGCGTCGGCCGGCGCTCGAAGAGCCAGTAGCAGAAGAGCAAGAAGAGCGCGGTCAACAGGAGCGCGACGGCGAGGCTCGTCAGCGCCGAGTCGAGGATGCTGTCCGTGATGTACTCGAAGACGACGGCTTGGCCGGTCGCGGTCGCGGTGAGGCGATAGCGGTCCTCGACGACTTCGGCGTCCGCGACGACCTCCGCCTGCGTCGCGCTCGATTCGGCGGAGTAGACGACCTTCGCGCCGCGCTGGTCGTGCGAGATGTACTGGCGCGCCTGGTCGTGGTAGGGCGAGTCGAGCAGGCGGTCGTAGATGAGGCCGAGGTTGTCGTCGGGGACGCCGTCGTCGTCGATGTCGTTGCGCGCGACGAGTGCCCGGAATTCAGCGTTCTGGTCGGCGTAGCTGTCGATGACGCCGACGATGCTCTGGGTGTCGGCGTAGCGGCTGTCGTCCTCGGTGATGAACGAGCCCGGCGGGTCGTAGGCGGCGTGATGCATCGACTCCAAGGCGTAGTCTTGGCGTAACGGTCCTCTCACGTACATCGTCACGGAGCTCCCGCCGATGGAGTTGAAGTTGTCCTCGAGGTAGTTCAGCGTCCCCGTGACCTGGTACTCGTGGGGCGCGAACGGCTCGGGGAGGTCGTCGAGCCACGCGGGCGTGTCCTCGGGCGGGAGGAAGTCCTCCTGGTTGAACGAGGTGCTGACGCCGGTGCCGTAGCCGGCGACGACCGTCGTCGAGAGGACCATGACGATGAGGAAGACGTAGGGCGCCTTCCGCGCGATGAGGACGGGATAGCCGAGGAACTTCCCGGTGAGCGACCCCTCGCCGCCGAGGGGCTGGGTGCCGAACTGCCGGATGCCGTTGCGCTCGCGCCAGAGGTCCGTGTAGACCTTCGCGGCCGGGAGGAAGATGCCGAAGATGAGCACGGTGAACGTGATGCCGATGGCGGCGACGACGCCGAAGTCGCGAATCGGCCCGAGGCTGCTCGTGAGGTTCGCGAGGAACCCGAGGACGGTAGTCCCGGTGACGATGAAGAACGCGACGAGCAACTGGTCGGTCGCGATCTCCATGGACTCGACGACGCCGTGGCCCTCCGTGCGCTCCTCGCGATAGCGGTTGACGGCGTGGATGCCGAAGTCGATACCGACCGCGAGGAGGAGCGGCGGGACGGCGATGAGCATCTGGCTGAACGGGATGCCGGCGACGCCCATGAACCCGAACGTCCAGATTATCGCCATGACGAGCGAGACGACGCCGAGCAGGAGGTCGAAGGGGTCGCGATAGCTGAAGACGAGGAAGACGAGGATGAGCAGCGCGGCGGCGGGGACGACGATGAGCAGCGAGTCCATGATGACGTTCGCGAACTCGGCGGAGAGGATGCCGCTCCCGAAGACGGTGATGTCGCGCGCGCCCTGCCGGTCGAGCGTGGTCTCGACGCGCTGCTGGATGGTGGAGACCGGACTGGAGCCGCCGGACGTGCCGGCGGAGGAGCCTCCCGCGCCGGGCACCTGATGGGTGACGACGGCGACGGTGGCGCTCGCGCTCGCGGCCTGCGAGTTGAAGTCGTCGCTGAGCGAGGAGGCGAAGCCCGGGCTCTCGGCGGCCCGCCGGACGGCGGCGTCGATCTGCGCGGGCGTCGCGCCCTCGACGGCGTCGATCTTCTCCGCGTACGTGTCCGCCTGCGGGTCGATGAGGAGCGCGACCGTGTCGGCGACGCTGGACGCGCTCTGCACGCGGAGGCTCTCGCGCGACGCCAACTCCTCTTCGGCCCGGAGCAGCCGCAGGAGCGCGGGCTTGGCGAGGACGTTCTGGTCGCGCTGGATGAGCTGCGTGCTCGCGACGTCCTCGGAGAACGACTGCCCGAAGACGCGGTCGACGTCGTTCAGCGCCTCCTGAGCGGGGCTCCCGGATGTGAACTGGCTGGTTCCGGACTCCGTGGAGACGTTCCCGAGGCCGGCGGTGAGCAGCGCCGTGACGAGGAGGAACGCGATGATGACCGTTCCCGGTCGCTCCCCGACGAGATGATCGATCCGCTCGATGACGTCCTCGTAGCTAGCCATCACTGACGCCTGTAGTAGAGGTAGCCGCCAGCGACGACGACGATGAGAACGACGCCGCCGATGAGGGCGATGGGCGGCCCGCTACCCCCCTCGGGTGCCGTTACGGAGAGCGGGACCTGATAGTAGTTCGAGAGCTTCGTCTCCCCGCCGGTGTCGTACTGGAAGTCCATCGAGACGGGGTAGGTCTTCTCGAGCGCGGAGCCGGAGGCGGAGAGCGAGAACGTCACGTTCGTCGTCTCGCCGGCCTCGAGGTGGGAGACGAACGCTTGGTCGTCGCTGGCGGAGATCGGCGCGTCCGCGTACACCTTCGCGTCCACGTTCGTGACGGCGGTGTCGCCGTTGTTCGTGAGGCGGAAGGTGACGGTCTCGCCCGAGCCGGCCGCGAGCGTGCCGTCGACGGGTTCGACGACGAAGCGGTCGCGCTCGGGTGCGATGTCGACGGTCGCCGGGAGGTCGTCGCTCTGACGGGTGTCGCCAGCGTCGTTCCTGTAGCGGACGCCGAGGTCGAGTTGCCGCGGGCCGGCCTCGGCGCTATCGGTGACGTCGACCGGGAAGGAGACGCTGACGCTCTCGCCGGCGGCGACCGAGCCGACCGCGTATTCGTTCCGACCGGGGACGACGTTCGCGCTGGTCGAAGAGAGCGTGACGACGGCGTTCGAGACGGCCGTCGGGCCGGTGTTCGTGACGGTCGCGTTCAGCGTCCCTTCCTCGCCGGCGCGGAGGGTGCTCGAGACGTCGCCGAGCTCGAACGTCTGCTCGGGGAGCGGCTTGACGGCGGCGAGGAGGCTGTCGGACCGCTCGGTGTTGCCGTTCTCGTTCGCGTACGTGACCTGTGCGTCTAGCGTGTAATTCTGCGCGTCCGCGTCGGCGGCGACGGAACTCGAGACGGAGACGGTGCGGTTCTGGCCGACGGCCCACGAGCCGACGTAGGCGGTGACGGGGCTGCCGTCGCCGACGACGAACTGGGAGCCCTGCGGGCTGACGGTGACGCGGGCGTCATCGGCGGGCTGGGAGCCGACGTTCTGGAGGGTGAGCCGCGTCGTGCCCGTGTCGCCGACGGAAGCGTTCGTGGACGTGTCGACGACTTCGAAGCGCGGTTCGTCCTTCACTTCGAGGGTCACGTCGAGCGACTGGGTTACCTTCTTGTCGTCCCGGACGCCGCCGTCGTAGACGGAGTAGATGTACGTCACTTCGACCGGGACGGTGTACGTGCCGGGCTCGGCGCTCCGGTCGACGGCGACGCGGAAGGAGGTGGGAAGCGCCGCGCCCTCGGTGAGCTGTGATTGGCCGTTCGCCCGGAGGACCTGCGTCCCCGTCTTCACGTCGATGGGGGCGCTGCCGTCCTCCATCGTCACGCGGACGTTACGGGCCGTCGTGGCCTGACTGAGCTCCGTGCCCGTGTACCCCGACGCGGAGACGTCCGGGGCGTTCGAGACGACGACCGTCAGGTCGGTCTCTTGACCGGGGGAGACGGTGTCGTCGGCCAGCGCGGCCGTGAGGTTGGGGGCTGGGGCGGCGGCGGCGATACCACTCGCGGCGACGACGCCGACGAGGAGACACACGAGGAGTGCGCGTTTCATGAGTTGACGAGTCTCTGCGCGCGACTTGTGTCGGGTGTCACATAAGCGGTCCCCAACGGCCAGAAACTCCGCGTCAGTTTGTCGTCAGTCTGTCGTCTCCGAGCGCGGCGAGCAGGCGGTCGACGAGCGCCCCGTCGTACGTCCAGACGCCGTAGAACGCCCCGGGCGTTCGCTCCTCGGCGACGAGCGCGGACTTCTGTTGAGGGTCGGGACCGCCGTCGTAGACGACGAACCACGTCTCGGTGACGTCCGGGGAGTCGTCGGCGTGAACGGTGACGCCGTCGATGCGGACGTCGGCATCGGGCGCGCCGTAGACGTGGACGTCGAGGTCGCGCGTCGCGAGGCGTGCGTAGGTCTCGCGCTGCTCTCGGACCGTGGAGAGACGCTGGAAGCCCGCGTGGAGGGTGCCGGAGCCGGCGCGCCACGCACGGTCCTCGACTTCGCGCGTCGCGTGGAGCGTCTGGCGGTGGTCGTAGGAGGCGAAGGTCGCGCCGTCGAGCGCTTCGAGGACCGGCTGATAGGGCGCGGGCTCGCCGACGCGCTTCGGTGGCGCATCGGGGTCGACGAGCGTCCGCAGGGCGGCGAGGCCGACGGCGGCCTCGAAGACGCCGTCGTGGGCGAGGACGGCGTGTTCGGCGGCGTCGGGGGGACAGCGACTGTAGCGGACGGCGACGTTCTGGGAGGCGAAGTAGTCGCGTAGCTCCGAGACGATGGCGTCGCGCTGGGCGTAGACGGTCAGCGTCTTCTCGTGACTGCGGACCGTCTCCAGGACGTCTCTGAGTCCCACGGTGGCCGTCTCTCTCACACACAGATATAGCTGTGGGGGCGGTCGGGGAGCGGTGACACTATGGGCCGGTCGGCCCTCCCTCCAGCTATGAGTACGCGACGCGACTATCTCGCGACGGCGGGCGCGCTCGGTGTCGGCCTCCTCGCGGGCTGTCTGGGCTCGGGCGGTGACGGGTCGAGCGTGGACGTCGAGGTGGTGGAGTCGATGCCGACGCCGGTCCGGGGCGACCCGGACGCGGACGTGACGGTGCAGGTCTTCGAGGACTACGCGTGCCCGCACTGCGCGACGTACGCGACGGAGGTCGCACCGCGCGTCTTCGAGGAGTACGCGACGCCGGGGACGATCCGCTACGAGCACCACGACTTCCCGATTCCGGTGAGCGAGACGTGGTCGTGGGCGGGCGCGAACGCGGCGCGCGCGGTCCAAGAGCAGGTCGACGTCGAGGCCTTCTTCGAGTACACGCACGACCTGTTCGCGAATCAGGGCGCGTACGTGGGGCAGGGCGACGCGGGCTACGACTTCCTCGGGTCGACGGCCGAGGAGTACGGCGCGGACGCGGATGCCGTGGTTCGGGCGGCGAAGGGCGGGAAGTACGACCCCGTCCTCCGGGCGGGCAAGCAGGCGGGTCGGGACATGGGCCTCGACGGCACGCCCGAGGTGTACGTGAACGGGTCGGCCACCGACGGCTACGAGTACGGGACGGTTCGCGACGCCATCGAGGCGGCCCGCCAGTCGTAGCGTCGGCGACGCCATCAGGAAGGAACGGACCGATACGACTTTTCTGTCGGCGTCACAACGTCCGATATGGACCGACGCAGCTACCTCGCGAGTGTCGGCGCGGCGGGTGTCGCCGCGCTCGCCGGTTGTGGCGGAAGCTCGGACTCCCAGACGTCGACGACGACGCTCCCGCCGGACACCGTCCAGTGTGACCTCGTCGACTACGCCTTCGAGCCCGGTACCGACTCCGCCCTCGAAATCGACGCCGGGACGACCGTCCGCTTCGTCTGGAAGACCGGCGGACACAACGTCGTCCCCGAGGAGAAGCCCGCCGATTCCGACTGGGAGGGCGAACCCGAGATCCTCGGCGAGGGCCACACCTACGACTACGAGTTCACCGTCCCGGGACGCTACCACATCGTCTGTGAACCCCACGTCAACATGGGGATGGTCGGCGACATCGTCGTCCGCGACACCGAGTCCACGACGGCCGCGACGAACGACTCCGCCTGAGCGACGCGGCCCGGGCCCGCCCCGGTGACGCGACGGGCGCGCGAGAAACACCGCCCGCGTCTCCGTGCGGCCGCGTCGCACGTCCACTCCTCACAACCGTGCGAAACCGGCACAAAACCAGTGAATCGTGCCGGAGAGCGCCCGTCCGACGCCGAGACGCCGAAAGAGTACTATGGGGGAATGGGCAAAGGGCTTAAATCTATCGTTGTTCTTGGTAAGGATACATGGTACGCCCCAGCCGCCAGCAGGAGCGAGACGTCGAGGCGGAGACGACAGACGCGGAGCAGGAGGGGACGCGCACGTGTCCGGAGTGTGAGTCGGAGAACCTCTCGGTGAGTGCGGATCAGGGGGAGCTCATCTGTGAGGACTGTGGCCTCGTTCTGGAGGAGGACAACGTCGACCGTGGACCGGAGTGGCGGGCGTTCAACCACTCCGAGCGCCAGCAGAAGAGTCGGGTGGGTGCGCCGACCACGCAGACGATGCACGACAAGGGTCTGACCACCCAAATCGACTGGAAGGACAAGGACGCCTACGGGCGCTCGATCTCCTCGAAGAAGCGCTCGCAGATGCACCGCCTGCGCAAGTGGCAGGAGCGCATCCGCACGAAGGACGCCGGCGAGCGCAACCTCCAGTTCGCGCTCTCCGAGATCGACCGCATGGCGTCGGCGCTCGGCGTTCCTCGGAGCGTGCGCGAGGTCGCCTCGGTCATCTATCGGCGCGCGCTCAAGGAGGACCTCATCCGCGGACGCTCCATCGAGGGCGTCGCGACCTCCTGCCTCTACGCGGCCTGCCGCAAGGAGGGCATTCCGCGCTCGCTCGAGGAAGTCGCGGAGGTCTCCCGCGTCGACCAGAAGGAGATCGGGCGTACGTATCGCTACGTCGCCCAAGAGCTCTCCCTCGAGATGGAGCCCGTGGACCCGAAGCAGTTCGTCCCGCGCTTCGCGAGCGAGCTCGGCCTGAACGAGGAGACCATCGCGAAGGCGAACGAGATCATCGACATCTCCGCCGAGCAGGGCCTCCTCTCCGGGAAGAGTCCCACCGGGTTCGCGGCGGCCGCGATCTACGCCGCGAGCCTCCTCTGCAACGAGAAGAAGACCCAGCGCGAGGTCGCGGACGTCGCGCAGGTCACCGAGGTCACCATCCGCAACCGCTATCAGGAGCAGATCGAAGCAATGGGGTTCGAGTAGGCCGGCCCGCAGGGGCCGAAAACGCGAGCGGGGAGCGCTAGCGACCCGCGCGCGCCATCGCGAACCGCTGGACGAACGCGCGACGGCCGAGCACTCCCGACTCTCTCCCGTTTCGACGCCACGAGCCGTCGTTGGGGCACGCGCGGCTCGCGGCGTCGGGCCGGGTCGGTTTCCGACGGGCTGACGCGAGTGGGTCGTCGTCCGGCATCAACGCTCTCTGAGCCGTCGAACCGGGCGTCGCTTCGCGCCGCTTGCTCGCCGCTCACGCGTCGAACCGGGCGTCACTCCACGCCGCTTGCTCGACGGCTCTACGAGCCGTCGAACTCGGCTTCGACGCGCACGACCTGCTTTCCGACGTTCTCGCCTTCGAAGAGGCCGACGAAGGCGTCCGGGGCGTTCTCGAGGCCGTCCGCGACGGTCTCGCGGAACTGGACGTCGCCGGACTGCACCCACTGTGCGAGGCGCTCGCTCGCCTCCTCGAAGCGCGGGGCGTAGTCGCCGACGAGGAAGCCCTCGACGCGGGCGCGGGTCTCGACGAGTCGTGGGAGTTTTCGCGGGCCCATCGTGACGCCCTCCTCGTTGTAGAGGGCGATCTGCCCGCAGACGGCGACACTCGCGCGGACGTTCAGGTGCGCGAAGACGGCGTCCGTGATGTCGCCGCCGACGTTGTCGAAGTAGGCGTCGACGCCTCGCGGGGCGGCCTCGGCGAGCGCGTCCGCGACGTCCGCGTCCGCGTAGTTGATGCCGGCGTCGAAGCCGAGGTCGTCCGTGAGGTACTCCACCTTGGCGTCGCTGCCGGCGATGCCGACGACGCGACAGCCGTTCAGTTTCGCGAGTTGGCCGACGACGCTCCCGACGGCGCCGGCGGCGGCGGAGACGACGACGGTGTCGCCGGGGTCGGGGTCGAGGACGTCCGTGACGCCGAAGTAGGCCGTTCGGCCCGGCATCCCGAGGACACCGAGCGCGACGGAGTCGCGGAGGTCACCGGTCTCGACGGCGACGACGTCGGCACCGTCGGCGACGGCGTAGTCCGCCCAGACGAGGTTGCCGGTGACGGTGTCGCCCGCCTCGTAGTCGGGGTGGTTCGACTCGACGACTTCGCCGACGACGGCACCGCGGAGGGCGTCGCCGACCGCCCACGGTTCCGCGTAGGACTCGCCCTCGCGCATCCGGTCGCGCATGTACGGGTCGACGCTGAGGTAGCGCGTGCGGACGAGCACCTCGCGCGGACCGGGCTCGGGAACGTCGGTTTCGACGAGGTCGAAGTCCTCGTCGTCGGGGACGCCGTCGGGGCGCTGTGCGAGAACGAACTGCCTGTTTGTCGCCATACGTTACCCGTGGGGCGGGAGCGTGACGTACGTTGTGGCGTCCGCGACGCTCGCTGAAACCGAACGCACGTTGTGCGCCGTTTACGCCGCGTCGGAGCGCGCCCTCGAACGGACGACCCCCCGCGCGGGCCGTCCCGCGTCAGGGGCGGACGCGCTCGCCGGTGGCGGCGGCCTCGTAGAGCGCGTCGATGACGCGCATGTTCGCGACCGCGGACTCGCCACCGGTCGCGGGCGTCTCGCCGGCCGCGACGCGGTCCGCGAAGTGCTCGACCTCGCGGGCGTACTGGTCGACGGGGTCGAAGGACTCGGTGACCTCGCGGCCGTCGACGGCGTAGCGGAGTTCGGCGGGCGCGTCGCGCGGGACGTTGAACGCGGGGTCGGGGACCTCGATCCAGCCGTCGGTCGTCTCGATGCGGTACTGCTGGCGCTCGGGGGCGTCGAACCACGAGCGGAGCGTGGCGCGCACGCCGTCGTCGTACTCGAACGTGCCGACGAGGCGCGTGTCGACGCCGCAGTCGCGGCTGTCGTACGTGCTCGCGGTGACGGCGTCGGGCTCGCCGAGATACGTCCGGAGCGCGTGGACGGGATAGCAGCCGACGTCCATGAGCGACCCGCCCGCGAGGTCGGGGTCGAGGCGGACGTCCTCGGGCGCCCCGTAGAGCGGGAAGCCGAACGTCGCCTCGGCGGAGACGACGTCGCCCATCTCGGCGAGCAGGTCGCGGACGCGCTCGGTTCGCGGGTGATAGCGGTACATGAACGCCTCCATGAGGGTGACGCCGGCGTCCGCGCAGTGGTCGGCGACGGCGCGGGCTTCGGCGGCGTCGCTCGCGAGCGGTTTCTCGCAGAGGACGTCGAGGCCGGCGTCGGCGGCGCGCGTCGTCCACTCGGCGTGGAGGCCGTTCGGGAGCGGGTTGTAGACGGCCTCGATGTCCGCATCGAGGAGCGCCGCGTAGCTCCCGTAGGACTCCGGGATGCCGTGGTCCGCGGCGACGGCGGCGGCGCGCTCGGCGTCGCGCGAGGCGATGGCGACGACGTCGTGGTCGGTGCGCGCGACGCCGGGGAGGAAGGATTTCAGGGCGATGTCGGCCGTGCTGATGACACCAAAGCGCATACGCCCCGGTTGGTCGGAGGCGGGGAAAAGCTACTCTTCCGTCGCGACGGGGCCGTCCCACGCGTCGATGCCGCCGGCGACGCTGTACACGTCGTCGGCGTCGCCGTAGCGCTCGACGAAGCGCGCGGCCTGCTGCGAGGACTTCCCGACGTAGCAGAGGAAGGCGACGGTGTCGTTCCACTCGCGCTCCTCGACGATTTGCTCGAGCTCCTCGAGCGTGAGGTTCTCCGCGCCGGGGACGTGGCCCTGCTCGTAGGCCTCGGGGTCGCGGATGTCCACGAGCGTGAAGTCCTCGTCGTCGAGTCGCGATTCGACGTCGTCGGGGTGGAGTTCGGGTGCCATGGGTCAGTTCTTGCGGAGGTAGATGCGGTAGACGCCGTCGCCGCTGCGCCAGACGCTCGCGTCGGCGTCGTCGCCGACGGCCTTCGGGACGTTCTCCGTGCAGGGGACGTGGTCGGTCTCCTGCACGAGGAGGTCGCCCGACTCGATCTCCTGGAGGCCCTTCTGGGCCTCGACCTGCGGGTACGGGCAGACCTCGCCCATCATGTCCTGCGTGAGGTCGGCGGCCTCGTAGAGGTCTTCGGCTGCTTCGTCGTCCAGTTCGTCCGGGGAGTCGATGACGTCGTCGATGGATGGCATTGGTGTGTCGTAGTCGATGGAGTGGTGTCTGTCTGGCGGTTCCCTTAGATGGCGCAGCCGACTTCGCGGTAGATCCAGTGCGTCATCACGTAGACGCCGGCGACGATACCGATGGTCGCGATGAACGAGTGGACGGAGAGCTCGGCGAGCCCGGAGTAGATGTTCCCGATGTTGCAGCCGGGCGCGAGGCGGGAGCCGGCGCCCATGGCGAAGCCGCCGAGGACGGCGTTGGGGAGGCGGCGCTTGCGCGGCATCCGGAGGGAGAAGTCCCCGCTCCAGTAGGCGGCGAGGCCGGCGCCGACGACGAGGAACGTGATCATCACCATGTCGACGGTGAGGCCGACGCCGGCGCCGCGGAAGAGGACCGAGCCCCAGTAGGTGAACGAGCCGGCGTCGACGCCGACGAGCGAGAGGAGGTAGCCGCTCCAGCGGGCTTCGGGGCCGGTGATGCCGACGATGGAGACGGAGGTGAACCAGAGGAGCGCGAAGACGGAGATGCCGAGCGCGGCGCTCCGGGGGTCCCACGGGCGCTTGCTCGCGGCGACCGGGTCGGCCCACGCGTCCCGAACGCCGGCGGCGTAGGCGCGCGTGCCGGCGGCGAGTCGCTGGAGGCCGACGATGGGCGTCCCGACGATGGTCGCGGGGCGGGCGGACGCGGCGGTCGCGCGCTCGGCGGTGTCGGCGTGCTCGCGGCCGAGGACGGTGGCGTAGACGAGCGTGGCGACGGCGGCGACGCCGATGGCGAGGAGGCCGGCGGGCACCGGGGAGATTTCGAAGAGCGAGACGCCCTCGCCGAACGTCAGGGAGGCGAAGTACGTGGACTGGAGCGTCGGGAACGCGGCGGTGAACGCGACGTAGCCGACGCCCATGAACAGGAGGGTGATCCAGTACTGGACGTAGCCCTCGCCGGCGCGGTAGAGCGTCCCGGAGGCGCAGCCCCCGGCGTACGTCATGCCGATGCCGAAGACGAACCCGCCGACGAGGCCGGTGAGACCCCAGCCGGGCGTCCAGAAGCCCTGATAGTAGCCGAGCTGATAGGCGGTACCCCAGAACACCATCGTCACGAGGACGGCGGCGATGACGCCCTTCGTGACGCGGGTGTCCTTGTACGCGAAGAGGTCGCGGAAGGCGTTGACGAAGCAGAACCGGCCCTTCTGGAGACAGGCGCCGATTCCGAGGCCAACGACGGCCGCGATGGCTAGCTGTGAAACCATCTGGTCGCGACCTATTCGATAGAGCGGTTTAACGGGCCGCATCGCAGGCGTTCGTGCTGGGAGTCGCGACGCCGCGTCGGACCTAACAGCAACGGTTGCCACCTCTCAGCCGTCTGCCTCGTCTCGCGGGAGGTCGATGCGGTCGTTCGCGCGGAGGTAGTCGTTCTCCCACTCGCGGCGCGCGCGGAGTTCGCGGCGGCCGCGACGGGTGACCGTGTAGTAGTTCGTGCGCTCGTCGAGTTGGCCCTTCTCGACGAGGCCCTTCTCGACGAGGGTGTCGAGGTTGGGGTAGAGGCGCCCGTGGTGGATCTCGGACTCGTAGTATTCCTCTAGCTCCTCTTTCACTTCGAGACCGTTCGGTTCCGCGAGGCCGGAGACGACGTAGAGGAGGTCGCGCTGGAACCCGGTGAGGTCGTGCATGCGCGGCCGTTCGTCGCCCCCGCACAAATATATTCAGGTATGGAGATGTCACGCGCCGGGGAGTGTGCCCACCGCTGACGCCGCGTACGCGAGTGACGGACCGTCCGCGGCCGGGTCGAGCGGCACCGTCTCTCGCCGCGACGCCGGGACGTGGCGCGTCGCCGTCGGCGCGGTCCGGATACCTCGCCGGAGAAAGTGTTAACTGGTAGCACACCACATAGTATGGTATGAGTGACGCGAGCGCTCCCGGCGGAGGGGAGTTGCGGAGCGCCGACCGAGCGATACTCGAGTTCCTCGTCGACGGCGCGCCGCAGTACGCCGCCGTCATCGCCCAGCGGACGGGTATCCACACGCCGTACGCGGAGCGGCGCTGCGAGGCGCTCGTGCGCACCGGCCACCTCGAACCCGTGACCGGCGAAGTCGTCTACCGCATCACCGCGCGCGGCGAGGAGGCCATCGGCCGCCTCCCCGACTGACCAGCCCCCGAGTGGCCACCGGAGTTAAGCGGGGAACGGCCATCCTCCCATCCAAGCGATGCACGACCTCACCGGGTTCCAGCGCGACCTCCTCTTCGTGACGGCCGGTCTCGAGGAACCGAACGGGCTCGACATCAAGGACGAGCTCGAGGAGTACTACGGGACCGCCATCAACCACGGGCGCCTCTACCCCAACCTCGACACCCTCGTCGAGAAGGGTCTCGTCGACAAGCGAAAGCAGGACGAGCGCACGAACGCCTACTCGCTGACGGGACGCGGCCGCCGGGAGGTCCTCGACCGGGAGAGCTGGGAGCACCAGTACATCGAGGAGCTCGTCGAGGAGGAAGCCGAGCGCGCCCGCTAGGGCTCGAAGCGCTCGACTGCCGCGTCGAACGCCGTCCGCGTGTTCAGGCTCTCGAACGACCCGGTCGTGGCGTGCACATCGATTTCTTCGGCCGTGACGGAGACGACGTCGAGACCGTCGAGGAGCGCGACTGCCCGGCGCTCGCCGCTGTCGAGCGCGCGCACTGCCGCGTCGGCGGCCGCGTCCGGTCGATAGACGGCGTGGAGGGCTTCGCGGTACTCGTCGGGTTTCGGGACGGCGGCCTCGTGTGCGGCCGCGCGGTCGAAGAGGTAGCGGACGAACGCGGGGTCGACGAACGGGACGTCGCAGGCGACGACGAACGCGCGGTCGGCGTCGGTCGCGCGGAGACCGCAGGCCAGTCCGGCGAGCGGGCCCTCGTCGGGTCGGTCGTCGAGCGCGTACGTCACGGGGAGGGGATAGTCGGCGAGCGCGTCCGCGATACGCTCGCGCTGGTCGGCCCGACAGTTCACGACGAGTTCGTCGACGGGGCCGGCGATGCGGTCGGCGACGCGTCGGATCATCGGGGTGCCCGCGAGCTCCGCGACGGCCTTGTCCGCGCCGTCGAAGCGGGTGGAGCGCCCGCCCGCGACGACGACTCCGGCGTGCATACCCTCCCTCGGTGCGCCCGCCCCAAGAGCGTCCCGCTCGCGACGCCGCGTCGCAGGTCGCGGCGACGCGCGCCGGCTCCGCGCCCGCCCCGATGAATGTTCATGGGTATTATCTCGACGTGCTTTAATGCGCGAGGGGCATACGCGGGGGACACGCATGCCCTCGCTGAACGTCGACCCGCGTCGCTACGAGGAGTTCGACCCCGAGCGTCGGCCGAGCCTCCGGTGGGCGCTCGTCCCCGTCCTCGCGCTCGTCGTCTTCCTCGGCGTCGGGTCGGGCTACCTCGGCCTCTCGCCGCACGCACCGCTCCTCTGGACCATCGTCCTCACCGGCCTCGTGGGGTACGCCGTCCTCGGCTTCTCGTGGGAGGAGCTCTACGAGGGCGTCGCCAGCAGCCTCCTCATGGGCCTGCAGGCCATCCTCATCATCTTCGTCGTCTACGCCGTCATCTCCACGTGGATCGCGGCGGGGACGATTCCCGCGATCATGTACTACGGCCTCGGCCTCCTCACCCCCGAGGTCTTCCTCCCGATTACCGCGCTCTTCGCGGGCGTCGTCGCGTTCGCCATCGGCTCCTCGTGGACCACGGTGGGGACGCTCGGCGTCGCGTTCATCGGCATCGGCCACGGCCTCGGCATCCCGTCCGCCATGACCGCCGGCGCCATCGTCTCGGGCGCGTACGCCGGCGACAAGCAGAGCCCGCTCTCCGACACCACCAACCTCGCCGCCGCCGTCACCAACACCGACCTCTACGACCACATCGAGCGGATGCGCGTCGGCACCGCCGTCGCCTTCGGCCTCGCCGTCGTCGCCTACGCCGTCCTCGGCCTCCGCGCCGGCGGCGCCATCCCCGCCGGCCAGCTCGAAGCCATCCGTGGCGCGCTCGCGTCCACGTACGACCTCTCCGTCCTCGCGTTCCTCCCGCTCGTCGTCACGTTCGCGCTCGCGCTTCGCGGCTACCCCGCGCTCCCCACGCTCGTCGCCGGCGTCTTCGCCGGCGTCCTCACCACCGTCGGCCTCCAGGGCGTCGGCTTCGTCGACGCGTGGGGCGTCTTCCTCAGCGGCACCGCCCCCGAGACCGGCATGGAGCTCGTGAACGGCCTGCTCGTCTCCGGCGGCCTCTCCGGGAGCGCGTGGACCATCACCGTCGTCGTCCTCGCGCTCACCCTCGGCGGCGTCCTCGAAGCCACCGGCGTCCTCGCCGTCCTCGCGCACCACCTGACGAAACTCGTCTGGAGCGCCGGCAGCCTCGTCGTCGGCACCGAAGCCGCCGCCATCACCGTCAACGCCCTCAGCGCCCAGCAGTACATGAGCATCGTCGTCCCCGGAATGACCCTCCGGAACGCCTACGACGACTTCGAGTTGGACTCCTCGAACCTCTCGCGCGCCATCGAAGCCGCCGGCACCCCCACCGGCGTCTTCTTCCCGTGGCACGCCGGCGCCGTCTTCATGGCGGGCGCGCTCAACTTCGAGACCTCGTGGGCGTTCGCTCCCTACTACTTCTTCGGGATGCTCAGCCCCCTCGTCCTCCTCGCGATGGCCGTCGTCGGCTACGACTTCGTCCCCAAGACCGACGCGGCCACCACGAGCGCCGACTAGGGGGTAACGTTAACCCCCCATCGGCCCCACGGTGAATGTATGAACGAGGAAGCCGAGTCGTTCGTGGCCGCGCTTCGCAAGGAGAACGTCGGCCGCATGCGACGCGCCGTCGCCTACGACGGCGAGGAGTACGACATCCTCTACACGCGCGAAGATGTCGAAGCGTCGATGACGGCCGAGGAGATCGACGAGACGACCAAGAACCTCATCCTCAAGGGGTTCGACGACGAACTCGACCAGCCCGAGTTCGCCCGCTTCGGCCACCTCGACATGAGCGTGCGCTGGTTCCACGGCGTCGTCGTCCTCCAAGTCCCCCTCGGCGACTGGAGCGGCATCATCGTCGCCTTCGACCGCGACACCGTCGTCGACACCGGCGCGTTCACGGATATCGCACTCGACTACATCGAGGACTCCGACACCGAGATGCGCGAGGCGGACATCGACGACGAGGACGACCTCGACGACGCCGTCGAAGAACAGTTCGGTTAGTACGGCACCCACGCCGTCGGCGACGACTCGACACCGACCACGCGGAGTTCGCGCTCGTCCGCGTCGTTCAGGCGCGTCTGTACCATCCCGTCGAAGAGCGGCGCGAAGCGCTCGAACGTCTCCTGATCGCCGAGTTCCGTGAGCGAGACGCCGAGCATCCCCGCCGACTGGACGCGGCCCGTGTAGACGTGGAGGAAGCGGAACACCCGCCGAGGCTCCGTGTACATCAGCATCGTCGGAATCGACACCAGCCCCGAGCGCACGCGCTCGACGTCGTGCTCGTCGAGCGCCTGAAACACCCCGGCCATCCGAATCCCGATTTCCGTCACGTCCCCCGGCGAGGACGCATAACGGACCCACTGCGAGTCACGGACGTCCTCGCCGCGCTCGCGCGTCACGCAGTCCACGACGCCCGCCCGCCCCTCCGAGACCGCGTTCGCCAGCGGCTCCGAGCGCGACAGCAGGCGGTTCGCGCCGTCGCGCGTCGACACGACGAGCGCACCCTCCTCGCGCCGGCACCCGCTCTCCACGAGCGAGAGCGCGAGCGACAGCTTCCCGGTCATCGGTGGCCCGCCGATCATCAAGTTCGTCCCCGCAGGAACGGCGTCCACCGGGAGGATATCGCCGACGTCGTAGGGTTCCGCCATCGGACACCGTGTTCGCCCGGCAGGGTGTAAAACGTACCGACCCCTCTCTCTCACCCACTCCGCACCCGCGGTCTCGCGGCGTCGCTCGTCTTTCGCGACGCCTCCTTAGTGGTTTCACCGCGCGCTCCTCGCGGCTCCGCCGCTCGCCGTTCCGCGACGCCTCCCTAGCGGTCGGCGTCGCGTTCCCCTCGAATCTCCGCCGCGAGCTGTTCGGTCGCCTTTCGGACGGCTTCGTCGCTCGACTGGCTCGGACGCCAGCCGAGCGCGTCGAGTTTCTCGATGCTGAGACGCATCTTCGGCACGTCGCCCGTCCAGCCGCGCGACCCGCCCGTGTACTCGTACGCCGGGTCGACGTCGAGGACGTCCGCGACGACGTCCGCGATGCGGTTCACGGACGTCGTCGTCTTCGTCCCGAGGTTGTACGTGTTCACGTCCGCGTCGGCGTTCTCGACGACGTACTCGATGGCCTCGACGCACTCCTCGACGTGCATGTAGGACTTCTGCTGGCGGCCGTCGCCGAGGATTTCGAGCGTCTCCGGGTCGTCGAGGAGTTTCTCGATGAAGTCCGGGATGACGGTGCCGCGCTGGCGCGGCCCGACGATGTTCGCGAACCGGAACGTCCACACCCGGAAGTCGTAGGAGTGCCCGTAGACGGAGAGCAGGCCCTCGTCGGCGAGTTTGCTCGCGCCGTAGATGCTGATGGGTTCGAGGGGCGCGTAGTCCTCCGGCGTCGGCATCGGCGCCTCACCGTACACCGTCGAGGAGGACGTGAACGCGATCTTCGAGGCGCCGACCGCCTCCATGCGTTCGAGGACGTTGTACGTCATCTCCTGGTTCTCCTCGAAAAGCGTGCGGTCGTCGTCGAAGTTCGTGTCCGTGTACGCCGCGAAGTGGAAGACGATATCGGTGTCCTCGGGGATGGCGTCCGCGACGGCGTCCTCGTCCAGCAGGTCCGCCTCGACGAACTCGACGCCGTCGGGAACGGCCTCGCGCGACCCCTTCGAGAGGTCGTCGACGCCGACGACGCGGTTCTCCCCGCGGAGGCGCGCCGCGAGGTGTGAACCGACGAGGCCGGCCACGCCCGTGACGACCACTGTCCTGTCTGTCAGGTCCATAGCGACTCGTGCGCGAGACGGCGCAAGTGTCTTTCCCTTCGGTGGACGAGCGGGCCGCGCCGGCCCGCGACGGCACGCATCGCGGGAGTCGTCCCACTCGCCACCATCGGTTCCGGTTCCTCCCGATTATTTACCTTCGACCGTCGTGGGTGTCGGCATGGAGGAAGTCCCCCTCGGAACGACCGGCGAGACCGTGAGCCCGCTCTGCCTCGGGACCATGTACTTCGGGAGCCGGACCGACCCGGAGACGTCGCGCGCGCTCCTCGACACCTACTACGAGGCCGGCGGGCGGTTCCTCGACACCGCCAACATCTACGCGACGTGGGTCGAGGGCTACGACGAGCCGGAGAGCGAACCCCTGCTCGGCGAGTGGATGACCGAGCGCGACAACCGCGACGACATCTTCCTCGCGACGAAGGTCGGCTTCGAGTACGGCGACGTCCCGAAGTCACTCGACCCGGACGTCATCGAGCGCGAGGTCGAGAAGAGCCTCGACCGACTCGACACCGACTACATCGACCTCCTGTACGCGCACGTCGACGACCGCGACACGCCGCTCGCGGAGACGATGGCGGCCTTCGACCGACTCGTCGAGTCCGGGAAAGTACGACACATCGGCGCGAGCAACTACTACGGGTGGCGGCTCGCGCGCGCCAACACCATCGCCGAGGAGCGCGGACTGACGCCGTTCAGTTGCGTCCAGCCCCGCTTCTCCTACCTCACTCCGCACCGCAACTCCGACTTCGAGCGCCAGCGTCCCGCGACCGACGAATCCGTCACCTACTGCGACGACAACGACCTCACGATGCTGCCCTACTCGCCGCTCCTCGGGGGGTGTTACGGCCGGGCGGACAAGCGCATCCCGGAGCGCTACGTCACCACCGAGAACCGCCTGAAGATGGACGCCGTCGCGGACGTCGCCGAGCGACACGACGTCTCCGGCAACCAGGTCGTCCTCGCGTGGCTCACCCAGCGCGACCCGCCGACCGTGCCCGTCGTCGGCTGTAGCACCGTCGAGCAACTCGAGGAGAACCTCGCCGCCCTCGACGTCGACCTCGACGAACGCGACTTCGAGCGCCTCGACGGCATCGAGACGCTCGGCGGCCTCCACTAATCAGGCGAACGACGGGCCGTCTATGTCCTCGCCCTCGGCGTCGCGCCACGAGTGGGTGGGCGTCCATCCGAGCATCGACTCGGCCTTCGACGTCGAGTACGCGGACTCGTCGCCCGCGAGTTCGACGCGCTCGGGGAGCGCGCCGTAGCCCGCCTCGACGGCCGTCGCGGTGTCGACGCCGAGGAAGTTGTCGGCGGCGAACGCGTTGAACACCTCGTGGCCGTCGAACGCCGCATCGAGCGCCGCCTCGACCAGCGAGACGACGTCGCGGATGTCGATGTACGACCAGAGGTTCCCGAAGCGCGGCGCGCTCTCCACGTCGAATGACTCCCGGAACGGCGTGATCTGATAGTCGCCGGGGTACTGAATCCACGAGGGCCGAATCGACGCGACGGAGACGCCGAACGCGTTCGTCACGCGCTCGGCCGCCGCCTCGCCCGCGAGCTTCGACGTCTCGTAGCCGTTCCACGGGCGCGTTTCGTGGGTCTCGTCGACCGGGAGATAGTCGGGGAGTCGCGGCTCCGGCCAGTGCGTCCCGTAGACCGTCTCGCTCGACGCCCAGACGACGTCCGCACCGGCCCGACCCGCCGCTTCGAGCGTGTGGAACGTGCTCAGCGCGTTGTTCTCGTAGACGCGGCCGCCCGCGTGGTCCTCCTCGTGCGGGATGTTTCCGAAGTGAACGACGTGCGACGGGTCGGCGTCGAGCACCGTCTCGAACACCTCGCCCTGCTCGGTGAGGTCCACCGCCCGGAAGTCCACGCCATCGACGTCCTGGTCGTCGGGGAGGCACCGGTCGAGCGCGACGACGGCGTACTCCGCACGGAGCGAATCGACGATCCAACTGCCGGAGCCACCGAGCGCACCGGTGACGACGACTGTCTCTGTCACACTCCGAGAACACGAAGGCGGGATATAACGGTTCAGCTCACCCACCCGGATCGCCGCCGCCGGGGACGGTGTACACACAGCGCATTCGGAGCGGGCGACGCACGCGCCACGCGTTCCGTAAGCCGTTACCCGGCGGGTCGCGAACGCCGACACATGCAGGGCGAACACGACGTCGTGGTCTGCCGGCTCGGCCACCGGCCCGGCCGCGACGAGCGCATGACGACTCACGTCGGACTGACGGCGCGCGCACTCGGCGCTGACCGCGTCGTCTTCCCGAAGAACGCCGGGCAGTCCCTCGAGACCGTTCGGGACATAACGACGAGATTCGGCGGCCCCTTCGAGGCCGAACTCGACGGCGAACAGGGGGCGCTCATCCGCGACTGGGAAGGCGCGGTCGTCCACCTCACGATGTACGGCGAGCGCGTCCAAGACGTCGAGGGCGAAGTGCGTGAGGCGCACGCCGGCGAACCGCTCCTGGTCGTCGTCGGCGGCGAGAAGGTCCCCTTCGAGGTGTACGACCACGCGGACTGGAACGTCGGCGTGACGAACCAGCCCCACTCGGAAGTCGCCGGCCTCGCCGTCTTCCTCGACCGCCTCTTCGACGGCCGCGAACTCGAGCGCGAGTGGGCGGACGCAGAGCAGGTCGTCCTCCCCGAGGAGACGGGCAAGACCGTCGTCTCGCCGGAGGAGCTAGAGGAGTCGGAACGGGACGAGTAACCGCGCGCCGAAGCGCGCCGGGACGTCGGCGAGCGCCGGCCGCCGTGCGCGCTCGGCGAGGCGGTAGCGGCCCGCCGACGCCCGCTCGACGACGCCGCGCTCGGTCAGTGCGTCGAGCGCGCGCCGGACGCGGGCGGGCGAGCGGTCGAGGTCGGCGGCGACGTTCGCGGGCCGCCGCGGTCCCGCGCGGAGTTCGCGGAGGAGTTCGCCGGAGAGGGCCGCCTCGACGCCGGCGGCGGTGTCGCGCTCGCTCGCGGCGTCGGCCCCAACGGCGTGCGCGACGGCGTCGAGCAGGAACCACGCGACACTCGGGAGCGCCACCGCGAGGAACCAGACGGCACCGGCGGCGATGGCGAGTCCCGCGAACGCGAGGAGCGCGCCGGCGAGCGCGAGCTGGCGGACCACCACCGGGTGGCCGTAGCGCTCCCCGGCGAGTTCGGCGGCGTTCACCCCGAGGACGACGAGTGAGACGGCGAGCCCGAGCGCGAGGTCGAACCCGACCACGTACGCGAACCCGCCGAGGACGACGGCCTCGGCGGCGCGCCACCCGAGCGTTCGCGTCGGCATCACGCGTCCTTCGGCGCGTCGAGCGAAAAGCCCGGCGGTCGCTCCGCGGCGCGACGCCCTCGCTAGCGCTCGGTTGCCGCGTGGCCCGTCACTCACGGGTCACTCCCGCTAGTCGTTCCCCGTTCGTGTGTCCCGATACCTCACTTCGCTCGGCTCACGGGTCGCTTCGCTCCCCGTTCGCTCTGAACGCGGCGACCTCGCTAGCGCTCGGTTGCCGCGTGGCTCGTACCCGATGGTATTAAGGGTCGTTCGGCCCCGAGTTTCACGTATCATGGCTTTCGAGGGGATGTTGGAGGACCCAGTCGTACAGAAATACCTCCACGAGCTTGTCGGCCCGAAGGGGATGCCGGTCGCGGCGGCGCCCCCGGACGGGGAGGTGACGGACGAGGAACTCGCGGAGCGATTGGACCTCGAGTTGAACGACGTGCGCCGGGCGCTGTTCATCCTCTACGAGAACGACCTCGCGACCTATCGGCGGGTGCGCGACGAGGACTCCGGGTGGCTCACCTACCTCTGGACGTTCCGCTACGAGAACATCCCGTCGAACCTCCACGACGAGATGAAGCGCCTCCACGAGGCACTCGAGGAGCGCCGCGAGTACGAGCGCGACAACGAGTTCTACCTCTGCGAGGTGGACTCCATTCGCTTCGAGTTCGGCGAGGCGATGGACTTCGGCTTCGAGTGTCCCGAGTGCGGGTCGCCGCTCGAGGCGATGGGGAACGACGAGATGCGCGAAGCGATCGACGAGCGCCTCGAGAACCTCGAGTCGGAACTGGGTATCGCCTGAATGGTCGTCCTCGCAACCAAGCTCTACGTCGAGGGCGACGCCCGCGAGCGCGCGCTCGACTCGCTGCGCTCGCTCGTCGGGAACGCGCTCGGCGACCTCGACGTCGACTTCGACGTCGGCCTCCGCGACGACGACTTCCCGTCCGTGACCGTCACCGGCGACGACGAGCGGGTGGCGCGCAACGTCCTCCGCGAGGAGTGGGGCGCGATCACGCCGACGTTCGATGACGGCGAGACCTACACCGGCACGCTCGAGGCGTGGGACGCTGAGGGCTTCGTTCTCGACGCCGGGGAGGACGTCCGGATCCCGGCGGACGGCCTCGGCCTCGGTCCGGGGTCGCCCGAGCAGGTACGCACGCGCTTCGGACTCGTCCAGCACATACCCTTAGAGTTCGTCTACGACGAGGAGTCGGGCCACGAACTCGCCGACGCGACGCGCGACCGGCTCTTCGAGTGGACGCGCGCGGAGACGGGGCGGGTGAACGTGAACTCGGCGACGCGGGCCGAAGTGCGTGCGACGGTGAACCGCGCGGGGCACGCCCGCGACATCGTCACCGTCGAGCGCCTCGGCCTCCTCGAGCAGAGCATCGTCTGCCGGGAGGAGACGGATCCGCCCGGCCTGCTCGCGAGCATCGGGCAGTACGTGCCGGCGGAACTGCTCTGCGTGGTCCCCTGAGCATGCGACGGCGCTGGCTCCTCGTCGCGCTCGCCGTCGTCGCGCTCGCGGCGGGCGCCGGCTGTCTCGGCTCGGGCACGGTGAGCGACCAGCAACTCGCGCAGAACGCGACCTACGACTGGAACGCCACCGAGGAGGCGAACGCGTCGGTCGTCGTGAACGCGACCGGCGGGAGCTATCAGGCGGTGCTGAACGTCACCGGGTCGAACGAGAGCGAACTGCGCTTCTCGCAGTCGAGCACGTTCACCGGCGACCAGCCCGTGCCGATCGCCGCCGTCCAGTTCCGCTACCCGAACGGGACGGTCGTGAACGCCTCCGCGATCAGCGTCTCCGAGGGGCGGGACGCCGTGACGGTGACGCCTCCGAGCGAGAACGGGACGTTCGCGTACACGGCGCCGATGGGGTCGCGCTCGCTCGGCGTGCCGGTCGTCCTCTCCGGGGCCTCCCACGAGGTCGTCCTTCCGGACGGGATGCGCGCGAACCTCCCCGTGTTCGGGCAGGTGAGTCCGAGCGGCTACGAGCGCACCGTCGTCGACGACCGCACGCGTCTCCGCTGGTCGTCGGTGGACGCGAACCAGCTCAGCGTCCGGTACTACCTCGAGCGTGACGTCTACCTCTTCGCGGGGCTCGTCGCGCTCGCGGCGCTGGTCGCGGTCGGCGGCGTCGTCTACTTCCGCCTCCAGATACGCCGCCTCGAACGCGAGCGCGAGGAGAGCGGCCTCGACGTGAACGAGTAACCGTCGCGCCACGCGCGACGACGGTGCGAGTGGCGCGTCGCCGTCGACGGCGATTTTTTGAGTGGGTGACGACTACGCACCCGTATGGACGTCGCAGTGTTGACGGTCGGTGACGAACTCCTCGCGGGCGACACCACGAACACGAACGCGGCGTGGCTCGGCCGCCGCCTCACGGAGCGCGGCGCGACGGTGCGCCGGACGGTCGTCGTCCCGGACGACGTCGAGGTCATCGCGGCGGACGTCCGCGAGCTCGCCGAGCGCTACGACGCCGTCCTCGTCACCGGCGGGTTGGGGCCGACGCACGACGACGTGACGATGGACGGTGTCGCGGCGGCGTTCGAGCGCGAGATGGGCGAGCATCCGGACGCGCTCACGTGGTTCGCCGAGCACGGGACCTACTCGCGCGCCGACCTCACCGAGGGGACGACCCACCTCCCCGAGGGCGCCCGATTGCTCCCGAACGACGAGGGCGTCGCGCCGGGCGCGGTGGTGGAGAACTGCTACGTGCTCCCGGGCGTGCCCGGGGAGATGAAGGCGATGTTCGAGCGCGTCGCCGGGGAGTTCGCGGGCGAGACGCGCCACGTCGAAGTCGTCCGCGCGGACGAGCCGGAGAGCGCGCTCGTCGAGCGGATCGAGGGCGTCCGCGAGCGCTTCGACGTCACTGTCGGGAGCTATCCCGGCGACGGCGTCCGACTCAAGCTACAGGGGTCGGACGCGGCGACGGTGCGCGAGGCCGCCGAGTGGTTGCGCGAGCGGGTCGAGCGCTAGCGGACGGCGTACGCCCACCAGGCGCCGGCGATGACGAGGCCGAGGACGAGGACGATCCAACTGTACGCGCCCGTCGAGAGGGGCGCTTCCGCGAGGGGTACGAACATACTCCCGGGTTCTGCGGGCGCGCCCTTAACCGTTACACATGTCCGCGCCGACGGTGGTGGTCGAACGGCCTATAGGCGGTGCGCGTGAACCCCCGACAGATGCGCACCATCGGCGTCGTCGTGAACCCGGTCGCGGGGATGGGCGGTCGTGTCGGTCTGAAGGGCACGGACGAGAAGGTCGCTGAGGCCCGCGAACGCGGCGCGGAACCGCGCGCGCCGGAGCGAGCGGTGGCGGCGCTGCGCGCGCTTCGCGCGGCCGCGGACGACTCGAACACCGACCTCACCCTCCTCGCGTACGGCGGCGTGATGGGGGCCGACGAGGCCCGCGAAGCGGGCTTCGACCCCGCCGTCGTCGGCGAACCGGACGGCGCGGAGACGACGGCGGACGACACCGTCGACGCCGTCCGGGCGTTCGTCGAGCGCGGCGTCGACCTGATCCTCTTCGTCGGCGGCGACGGGACGGCGGTGGACGTGGCGGGGGCGCTCGAGGAATCCGGGAGCGAGACGCCGATGCTCGGCGTGCCGGCGGGCGTGAAGGTCTACTCGTCGGTGTTCGCAGTGCGCCCGCGCGACGCGGGCCGGATCGCGGCGACGTTCGAGCGGACGGAGGCCCGCGAGGTGAACGACATCGACGAGGCGGCCTACCGCGACGGCGAGGTGCGCGCGCGCCTCCGCGCGGTGGCGACCGTCCCGGTCGCGGAGGCACTGCAGGCGAGCAAGCAACTCTCCTCGGGGAGCGTGGAGGCGCTCGCGGAGGGGTTCGCGGACTCGGTCGAGGACGGCGTGACGTACGTCCTCGGGCCCGGCGGCACGCTCGGAACGATCAAGCGCGAACTCGGCTTCGAGGGGTCGCCGCTCGGCGTGGACGTCTGGCGGGACGGCGAGGTGCTGGTGCGCGACGGGAGCGAGCGCGACATCCTCGACGCGCTCGGCGAGCGGAACGTCGTCGTCGTCTCGCCCATCGGCGGGCAGGGCTTCGTCCTCGGGCGCGGGAACCAACAGCTGAGCCCGGCGGTGCTCCGGCGCTGTGACCTCGAGGTCGTGGCGTCGCCGTCGAAACTGGAGGGAATCGGCGTCCTCCGCGTCGATACCGGCGACGACGCGCTCGACGCCGACCTCCGCGGGTGGGCGAAGGTCCGGACGGGCCGCTACGAGCGCCGGCTCGTGAAGGTAGAATAGTCAACTATCGGAGTATAAGGCCGTTCGTCAGGTTCGAGAGCCAGACCGAACCGTATAATGACCGTTCGTCCATCGAGGACGGCGTTAACGCGGATATCGATCCGTCCACGTGGGACTCGCCGTGTTGGGCGCGATTTAGTGAATATAATGTATCGAGCGCAAGTTTAAGGTAGTCGAGTTGCTAGCAGAGTCGCATGGAGAGTCGGAAGGTACAGCGTCTCGGTCCGTCGACGCTGGCCATGACACTACCGGCGGAGTGGGCGCGTGGGCAGAACGTCGAGAAGGGCGACGAGGTGACGGTCCGCGAGAGCGGGAAGGGGACGCTGACGGTGACGCCGGCGTCCGCGCGCGACGACGACAGCGAGGCGACGATTCACGCGGAGAACTTCGACGCCGCCGCCGTCGAGCGCGCCATCGTCGGCCAGTACGTCCTCGGGCGGCGCGTCATCCACGTCACCGACGAGAACACGCTCGACAGCGCGCACATCAACGCCGTCTACAAGGCCGAAACCCAACTCATGGGTCTCGGCGTCGTCGAGGAGACCCCCGAGCGAATCACCATCCGGTGTTCGGTGGACCCCGAGGATTTCACGCTCGACAACCTCCTCCGGCGCCTCGAGAACACCGGAAGCACGATGCGCGGCGAGGCCGTGAAGGCGCTCGCGCACGGAAACCCCGACCTCGCCCAGCGCGCGCTCAACCGCGAGCGGCAGGCGAACAAGATCTTCGTCCTCTGCCTGCGCCTCATCTTCACCGCCTACGAGAACCCGAACCTCGCGCGCGCCGTCGGCCTCGACGACGGCTTCCCCCTCATCGGCTACCGGAGCGTCGCGAAGAACCTCGAACTCACCGCCGACAACGCCGAGGACATCGCCGAAATCGTCCTCGAAGCCGACGGCCACACCCTCGACGTCGACTCCGCGACGATGCGCCGCATCCGCGAATTCACGGACCAAGTCAACGAACTCACCGCGCTCGCCGTCGAAGCCGTCGTCGAGCGCGACTACGACAAGCACGTCCAGTGTCGCGAACTCTTCGCGGACATCGGCGACCTCGAGGCGGAGATGCTGAACGACCTCACCGAGATGGAGAACACGCGCCTCCTGCGCATCCGCGACGTCCTCGTCAGCCTCCAGCAGACCGCGGAGTACGCGATGCGTAACGCGGAAATCGCCGCGAACCTCGCGCTCAACGAGCAGTCCGCACACACCACCATCGAGTAACTACACCGCCAGCAGGCCACCGTCGGCCGTCGTCGTGCTCCCGTTCTCGCTCGACGTGGTGGTCGTCGTGCGCTCGCTCGTGGGTGCGCTCGTCGTGGTCGAGCGGGCCGTCGTCTCGGTGGTGGGTTCGCCGTCCGTCGGCGACGATGACTCGCCGCTCGCCGTCGTTGGCGATCCCGTCGTCGTATCGTCCGCCGACCCGCCGTCGCTCGCCGTCCGGTTCGTCGCGTTCTTCGTCCCGAAGATGTCCGTCCGAATCGTCTCCTCGAACGTCAGCCCGCGCAGCGGGACGCGAACCGACTCACCGCCACCGAGCGAGAGCCGCGCGTAGAAGTCGATGCGGAGGTCGGTCGTCTGGTTCCGCTCGAGGTGCGTCACCCACCACTCGTCGAGTCGGTCGTTCTCGAGGACGGTGCTCGCGCGAACGGTGCGCGTCGCGCCGCCCGGGATGACGACCGCTTGCTCGCTCTCGCCCTCGCCGACGTCCACGCCGTTCATCGTGACGTCGTAGCCGATCGACCCGAACGTCACCGGCGTCGCCTTCGGGTTGTGGACGACGAACGCCGTTTCGAGCGGCGTCTCCGCCTCCGTCGTCGGCCCCCAGTGCGCGCGCGTCTCGCGGACGACGAGCACGGGGTCGGAGACGAGCGGGAGGCCGGCGTTTATCGGGCGGTTCTCGGTGGAGTTGAACTGGCCGCTGATGTTCGTCGAGACGGTGCGCGTCACCGGGACGACGTGCGCGCTCCGCCCGAGCGTCCCCGAGCGGACGTCCGCGGCCACCTGTACCGTCGTCTCTTCGCCGTTCCGGACGTGGCTCGCCCACCACGCCGGGATGCGTTCGTTCCGGAGGTAGCTCTCGAAGCGCAGCGTCGTGTTTCCCGTGCCGAGGCCGACGCCCGCCGTCCGCCCGTGCGCCATCGCGATGTCGTTCATCGACACGGTGTAGTTCACGCGCACGCCGCCGAAGCGGACGCCGACGGGGTTCGGGTTGTGCACCGTGACCGCCGTGTCGACCGTCGTCGTCGTCTCGTTCACGCCACCGAAGGCGTTCTCGGTCGCGACGACGGACGGGACGCCGAGCCAGCCGAGCGCGAATGCCCCGCCGGTCACGAGGGCGAGCGCGAGGACGACGGTGACGGCCGTCCGGAGCGTGCTCCCGAGCGCGAGTGCGCGAAGGTCCATGCGGAGAGTGGCGGCCGAGGACGGCGAAAGTCTTCCGACACTCACCTCATTCGCCACGCGGCGCGCGTCGGGGACGGCGCGGACCGCAGGCGATAAGGCACGGCCGCCGATAGGTCGTGGTATGGCTGAATCCACCACGGACGAAGGGGTCGGCATCGGACTGGCGTTCGGCGCCGTCGCGACGCTCGGCGCGCTCTACATGCTCGTCAGTCACGCGCAGATCGCGTCCTCGAACGGTTTCGCCGTCGCGATGATCGCGGGGATGCTCGCCGTCGCGGCGTTTCACGTCTTCGAGTGACGAGCGGAAACCGTTAAGCACGACTCGCACCTATAGAGAGTTATGACGGAGTACACCGAGGAAGAGCGCCGCATCCTCGAGTACCTCCACGAGAGCGTCGAGGCCGGCGAGCGCTACTTCCGCGCGAAGTCCATCGCCGGCCAGCTCGGCCTCACCGCGAAGCAGGTCGGCTCGCGCCTCCCGCGACTCGCCGAGAAGTCCGAGGACGTCGACATCGAGAAGTGGAGTCGCTCGAAGTCGACGACGTGGCGCGTCGAACCCGCCTGACGCGCGGGCGACGCGGACCGGCGGTTTTTTCCTCACCGCTCTCGACGTCCGCGTATGACCGTTCGGGTCGAACGAACCTTCGAGTTGGACGCGTCCGCCGAGGACGTCTGGGAGTTCATCGCCGACCCGACGAAGCGGGCGTCGGCCATCAGCGTCGTCACCGGCTACGAGGTGCGCGGTGACGTCACCGTCTGGTTCGTCGAGCTTCCGGTTCTCCGGCGCACCATCGAGGTGGAGACGCGTGACGTCGAGCGCCGCGACGGCGAGTACGTGAAGTTCGTCGGGAAGTCGAAGGTGCTCACCGTCACCGGCGAGCACGAACTCACGGCCACCGACGGTGGCTGTACGCTCACGAACACCTTCGTCGTCGAGGGCAAGTTCCCGGGCGTCGAGGGCTTCTTCGAGCGGAAGTTCGACGACGAGCTCGACAACCTCGAACGCGAACTCGAGGAGCGCGGCCACAGATAGATGCGCCTCGCGCTCGCCCAGTTCGAGTCCGCGATGGGCGACGTGTCGGCGAACGAGCGCGCCGCCCGCGACGCCATCGCGGACGCGGCCGCCGCGGGCGCGGACTGCGTCGCCCTCCCCGAACTCTGGGACGTCGGCTACTTCGCCTTCGACGCCTATCCGGAGGCCGCCGAATCGCTCGACGGCGCGCGCCTCGCGCGCATCGCCGACCTCGCCGCGGCACACGATGTCGCCGTCCTCGCGGGCAGCGTCGTCGAGGACCTCGCCGCGAGCGCGAGCGCCGGCTTCGAGACGCCCGCCGAATCGGGATACGCGAACACGAGCGTCCTCTTCGACGCGACGGGCGAGCGCCGCCTCGTCTACCGTAAACGCCACCTCTTCGGCTACGACTCCGCCGAGGCCGACCGTCTCGTTCCCGGCGAGCGCCTCGAAACCGCCGACCTCGGCGGGTTCACGGTCGCCGCGACGACGTGCTACGACCTCCGCTTCCCCGAGCTCTACCGCGCCCTCCTCGACCGGGGCGCGACGCTCGTCCTCGTCCCCTCCGCGTGGCCGTATCCGCGCGTCGAGCACTGGCGCACGCTCGCTCGCGCCCGCGCCGTCGAGAACCAGTGGTACCTCGGCGCCGTCAACGGCGTCGGCACGCAGGACGGGACGACGCTCCTCGGGCGCTCGACGGTCTACGACCCGTGGGGGACGCCGGTCGCGACGAGCGACGACGAGTCGACCGTCGTCTACGCGGACGTCGACCCGGAGCGCGTCTCCGAGGTCCGCGCGGAGTTCCCCGCGCTCGCGGATCGACGAGCCGGGCGCGACAGGGGGTGACGCGGCGTTCCCCCGTCGCACACTCGACGCGTGCATCGGTGAATACCTTTTTAAGTACGGAGACCGAACCTACGGGTGCCGACGCGAGACGCTTTTCTCGTCGCGTGTTGGCACAACAACGTCCGCACCTCGTCTCCACGCCGACCCCATCGTCGACCGGCCAGCCCGCACCGGTCGACCACCCCGGCCCCTCCGACCAGGAAGGGGCCACCCCCATCGCCTCCCGCCTTCACATGTCCGCACAGCGACGCGACTACCGGAACGGGCTCGGCGGCCGGGAGAGCGTCTGGCGGAGCGAGTTGAACTCCGACTCGGTGAGTTCGAGGGTCGCGCGGATGCGCTCGAGTTCCTGCTTCGTCACGACCTGATCGGTGACGTCGTCGACGAAGACGGAGAGGCCCTCCGCGTCGGGGTAGGCGAAGAGCTGGAACCAGCGCTCGCGCGGCTCGTAATACCCCTCGACGGACGTCGGCTGCTGGGTGTCCCGCGCGCGCCGGAGTTCCGTCTCGAAGACGGAGTCGGCGAGCCCGGGGACGGCGTCGAAGACGCTCGCGTCGAGGAGCGCGTCGGCCTCGACGTCGAGAACCTCGCTCGCGCGCTCGTTCGCGTACGTGACGGCGTAGTCGGCGTCGAGGCCGAGGAAGCCGGCGTCGATGCGTTCGTACACTTCGAGTTCGCGCGCGGTCGCGTCCGCGACCGCCTGCTCGGCGCGGCGCTTGAGAACGAGCGTGATGATGCGGTTGCCGAGGACGGTGAAGCGCGACGCGCTCGCTTCCTTGCGGACGTAGTCGGTGACGCCGGCGCGGATGGCCTCGCTCGCGATCTCCTCGGTGCCCTGCCCGGTGAAGAAGATGACGGGGAGCGACTCGTCGAGAGCGCGGACGCGTTCGAGGAAGGCGATGCCGTCCATCTCCGGCATCCGGTAGTCGAGGAGGACGCAATCGACGTCGTCGGCCTCGACGCGTTCGAGGGCGGCGCTCGCGCTCGTCTCGGAGGTGATGTGGAGCGACGGGAAGTCGCGCTCGATGGCGGCCTTCGTCAGTTCGAGGAAGTCCGCGTCGTCGTCCGCGTGCACGACGTGAATCGGCTCTCGGCCGTCCGCGTCGATGGCGTCGTCCATGCGGACGCTTCTCTCCACCTGCCGATAAACACTGTGCCGGTTTCGGCGCTCAGACCGGTTCGCCCTCGCTCGCCGCGCCCTCGAGTTCGCCCCGGAGGGCGGCGGCGTCGAAGTCGTGGTCGGGGCGGATCGCGACGAAGTCGAGGAACTCGCGGGCGGCGAGCAACTCGTTCGTATCGAAGTGCTCGCGGGCCGCGCGCACCGCCGCGTCCGCGCCGACGAGCGGTTCGAGGACGGCGAGCGCGCACGCGAGGTCGTAGGCCTGTGCGGGGCGCTCGACGCCAGCCGCCTCCGCGTCGGCTTCGCGGACTTTCGTCGCGTCGATGAAGTAGAGTTCGTCGCGGTAGACGAGGACGTTCTCCGCGCGGAGGTCGCCGTGCGCGAGGCCGTTGTCGTGCATCGTCTTCAGCGCGCCGAAGAGCTCCGGGGAGCGCGCCTCGATTTCGGCGGGCGAGAGGTCGTCCAGCGTCTCGAACTCCGGGAGGTACTCCATGACGAGCACGCCGAGACCGTCGACTTCGAACGTCTCGATGGGGGCGGGGGCGTTCAGGCCGGCGTCGCGCATCCGCCGCGTCGCCTCGAGTTCGTGTGCGGCCATCTCGACGGGGCCGTCGAACGGCTCGAAGAACCCCTCGGAGCCCGCGGAGAAGACGCCGAGGTTCCGCATGCCCGTGAACAGCGAGTGGACGAAAGCGTTCTGCGCGGAGACGACCTTGCAGAACCAGCGCTCGTTCACCACCATCGGCGTGGAGAACCAGTTGTCCGCCTCCAAGAACTCGACGTGGACCACGGGCTCGCCGTACCGGTCGGCGACTTCGCGGGCGACGGCTTCGAGAGCCGGCCACGGGACCGTCCCCCGGACGAACTGCCGGACGCTCATACCCTCGGAAGGCGTGCGCGACGTATAGTTCCTTCCGCCCGCCCGGTCAGGTATCGAGGCGGTCAGGGGACTTTTCCGTCTCCCGGACGCTAGCCTGTCCCCGGACGCCATGTCTGCACAGACGTCGGAGCCCGGCGCGGACGACGAGTGGGGGTCGAGCGCGATCGGGGACGCGTTCGAGACGCTCGACGACGAACTCGCGAGCGCCCAGCGCGAGGCGTCCGGCGCGCGCGAGATCGCGCTCTCGCGGTCGCGCGACCTGCTCGAGAAGGTCGAGCGCACCCTCAAGAAGACCGCGTAGCACGCGTACGCGGTCGGCCACCGTTTTCTTCACACCGCCGCGCCCACAGGCACGCGTCTCCCGGGGCGAGCGCGCCGGAGCGTGCTCCGATTCGGGCCGGGGCGGGACACGAAATGGGGTCCGGGCGCGATACGCCCGAAATGGGCCGGGGGGACCGTCGGTTTCCCGCCGGCGTTCAGGGCCAGTTCCCGTTGCCGGTGTAGGCGTCGACGACGCGCCGGATGCCGACGACGTAGGCGGCGACGCGGAAGCTGGGGAGGTCGAGGCTCTCTTTGGCGTCGACGAGGTCGTCGAAGGCGTCGACGATGACGGTCTCGAGTTCGTCGTTGACGCGCTCCTCGCTCCAGGAGAAGCGCTGGCGGTTCTGTACCCACTCGAAGTAGCTGACGGTGACGCCGCCGGCGTTCGCGAGGATGTCGGGAACGACGGTGACGTCGCGCTCTTGGAGGACGTCGTCGGCGTCGGGGGTGAGCGGGCCGTTGGCGGCCTCGACGATGGCGTCGGCGCGGACGTCGGTGGCGAGGTCGCCGTCGATGGCGTTCTCGAGGGCGGCGGGAACGAGGAGGTCGACGTCGAGGGTGAGGAGGTCCTCGTTGGTGATGGCGTCGGCGCCCTCGTAGTCGGAGACGGTGCCGGTCTCGGTCTTGAACTCCTTGACGGCGCGCGGGTCGAGGCCGTCCGCGTCGTGGATGCCGCCGGAGGAGTCGGAGACGGCGACGACGGTCGCGCCGAGGTCGGCGAGGAGGCGGGCGGCGATGCTGCCGGCGTTCCCGTAGCCCTGGACGGCGACGGTGGCGTCCTCGATGTCCTTTCCGAGGTAGTCGAAGACCTCACGGGCGGCGAGCATGACGGAGCGCCCGGTCGCCTCGACGCGGCCCTCGCTCCCGCCGTTCTCGATGGACTTCCCGGTGATGACGCCGGGCGCGGTGGTGTTCTCGAGTGTCTCGTAGGTGCTCTTGATCCAGTTCATCTCCCGCTGACCGGTGTTGACGTCGGGCGCGGGGATGTCCCGGTCCTCGCCGATGAGGGGGCGGAGTTCCGTTGCGAACGAGCGCGTGAGTCGCTCGAGCTCGTCGGCGCTGTACTCGCTCGGGTCGACGACGATGCCGCCTTTGCCGCCGCCGTAGGGGATGTCGACGACGGCGCACTTGTAGACCATCCACCCGGAGAGCGCCTTCACTTCGTCCCGGGTGACGCCCGGGTGATAGCGGATGCCGCCCTTGTAGGGCCCGCGGTCGCCGTTGAACTGCGAGCGGTAGGCGGTGAACGTTTCGAGGCCGCCGTCGTCCATGTCGACGGTGAGGTTCGTCTCGAGGACGCGCTCGGGGTTCTTGAGCCGCGTGAGGACGTCCGTGTTCACGCTGGAGGGCAGGTAGGAGGCTGCGTCGTCGATCTGCTCTTGGAGGTTCTCGAAGGGGTTCTCGTCGCTACTCATACGGTGACGGTGCATCCGGGGCGCCGATAAAGCTACGGTCGGACATGGTCGGGATGCACGTCACGCGTCGGCGCCGGCGCGCGGTGGCGGCGGGGCGAACGGGACGGCGACGCGGCTATCGGGTGGACTCGTCGGCGAGAAGCGGGGACGTCCGGGTGGTCGCGCGCCCGATGCGGCGTTCGGCGGAGGTGGGGTCAGGCGAGCGCGCGCTCGGCCTGCTGGATGAGTTCGTCGTTCCCGAGGAAGACGGGGGTGCGCGCGTGGAGGTCGCCGGGTTCGATTTCGAGGACGGAGTGGCTGCCGTCGGTGGACGCGCCGCCCGCGCACTCGACGATGTAGGCCATCGGTGCGGCCTCGAACTGCGCGCGGAGTTTGCCCTCGGGGCGTTCACGGAGGCCGGGGTAGGCGAAGACGCCGCCGTAGGTGAGCACTTGGTTGACGTCCGCGACCATCGCGCCGCCGTAGCGCAACTTGAGGTCGTCCTCGACGTCGTCGGCGTAGTCGGCGAACGACTCGGGCCACTCGGGGGTGCGGCCGCCGAAGCCGTAGACGGTCGGGTCGCTCGGGAGGTCGACGCACTCGGGGTTCTCGCGGCCGGCCTCGGTGACGGCGTAGCGCGTGACGTCGCCGTCGCGCGCGACGACCATCGTGGTGAGCGGGCCGTAGAGGACGTACGCGGCGGCGACGAGGTCGGTACCGGGGGCGGGGAGGGGCGCGTCGTAGACGCCGACGATGGTGCCGGTGGGGTTGTTCGCGGTGAGGTTCGAGGAGCCATCAAGCGGGTCGACGGACACCGAGAGCGGGCCGTCGCCGACGTCCTGCACGGTCTCGGCTTCCTCGCTCGCGTACTCGCCGACGGCGTCGAGACCGCCGAGGAAGTTCTGGAGGACGTCGTCGGCGTGCAGGTCGGCGTGAAGCTGCTGGTCGCCCGAGGCGTTCTGGCCGTCGGTCTTCTCGCGACGACCCGCGAAGCCCGCGCGGACTTCGAGGGCGGCCGCGGCGAGCGCGTCGAGCACGTCGTCAGCGTCGGACGTCGCCATCATCACGTACTGCTCGCTCGCCGACCTTAACCCTTTTCGAAATTCCACCGATTTCCGGGTTTACAGCCCCTCTAACCGAAGAATACAGAACTACAGTTCGAGTTAATCGTCGATGGGGTCGCGGCCGCCGGTGCGGTCCTCTATCGGCGCCGCGACACCACCGACGTGGTAACCGACGACGGCGCCGTCTCCTACGACGTCGACCGCCCTCCTACTTCGAGCCCGAGCGGTAGGGTCTACTCCCCGATTCCGAAGTCCCGACCGCTGTTCGCGACGACGAGGAGGCTGGACGCCGCCATCGCGATGGCGGCGAGCAGCGGGTCGACGAGGCCGAGCGCGGCCGCCGGGAGCGTGATGACGTTGTAGCCGAGCGCCCACCCGAAGTTCTGGCGGACGCGCGAGCGCGTCGTCTCCGCGACGTCGAAGAGCCGACGCACCGACCGGAGGCCGCCCTCGGTGACGGTGGCGTCCGCCGCTTCGGTCGCGAGCTCGGTGCCGGAGGCGAACGCCACCCCCAAGTCGGCGGCGGCGAGCGCGGGCGCGTCGTTCGTCCCGTCGCCCACCATCGCGACCGTTCCCTCCGCGCCCCGGAGGCGCTCGACGACGGCGGCTTTCGCCTGCGGGAGCACGCCCGCGAAGACGTCCTCGACGTCCGGGTGCGCCTCGAACGCCGCGGTCTCGGACTGATCGTCGCCGGTGACGACGACGATCGTCCGGCCGTCGGCGGCGAGGGCTTCGACGGTCTCCGCCCAGTCCTCGCGCGGCGTGTCGCGCGTCCCGAGCACGCCCCGCGCCGCGCCGTCCCAGCCGACGACGGTGGCGATGGCGCCCTCGCGCTGAACGGCGCCTATCGCCGACTCGACGCTCGCGGGGAGCGCCCAGTCGCCGCCCGCGAAGAGGTCGGGGTGGCCGACGAGCACGCGCGTCCCGTCGAGCGTCCCTTCGGCACCGCGCCGGTGCTCCTCGAAGTCGGCGACGGTCGCGGTCGAAGCGTCGCCGGTCCCGTCGCCCCCGTCCCCGGCGGTGGCGTCGACGTTGAGCGCGCCGCCGTCCGCGAGCGCGTGCCGGCCTTCGTTCCCGTCGGCGCGCGCGACGATGGCGTCCGCGACCGGGTGGTTCGCGTCGCGTTCGACGGCGGCGGCATACCGGAGCAGGGCACCCTCGTCGGTCTCGGGTGCGGCGACGTCCGTGACGCGCATCCGGCCCTCGGTGAGCGTCCCGGTCTTGTCGAAGGCGACGACGTCGACGTCCGCGAGCCCCTCGACGGCGGCCGTGTTCGTGACGATGACGCCCTCGTCGGCGGCGCGGCTCACGCCGGCGGCGACCGCGACGGGCGTCGCGAGGCCGAACGAGCACGGGCAGGAGACGACGAGGACGGAGACGCCGACGGTGACGGCTTCGCGGGCGGGCGCGCCGAGGGCGAGCCACGCGCCCGCGACGACGACGGCGAGGCCGAGGACGAACGGGACGAAGAGCGCGGCGATGGTGTCCGCGAGGCGCTGACTCCCGCCGCCCCCGGACTGGACGTTCCAGAGCTGTGCGAGCAGGCGGTCGTAGGTGCTCGTCGTCTCCTCGCCGACGCGGACGACGAGGCGGCCGTCCGTCGCGATGGAGCCGCCGATGACCGAATCGCCCGGTCCCTTCGTCTCCGGGACGGATTCGCCGGTGACGAGCGCCTCGTCGACGGCCGCCTCGCCCTCGACGACGGTGCCGTCGAGCGGGACGCGCGCGCCGCGCTTCACGACCGTCTCGTCGCCCGGTTCGAGGTCGGCGACGGCCACCTCGCGGGTGCCCGCGTCGTCGCGAACGAGCGCCTCGGTCACGCGGTCGAAGTCGAGGTCGCCGACGGAGCCGAGCGCGCGGCGCTTCACGCGGCGCTGGACGAAGTCCCCGAGCGTCACGACCGCGACGATGGCGACCGCGACGTCGAAGTAGATGACGACGCCGCCGGTGAGCACCTCGTAGAGCGAGTAGCTGTACGCGGCGAGCGCGCCGCCCGCGATGAGGACGTCCATGTTCGGTTCGCCCGCGCGCAGGCTGACGTACGCCGAGCGGAGGATGGGGTAGCCGACGAGGAAGACGACGAACGTCGAGATGAGGGGGATCGGGACGAACACCATCACGCTCGTCGCGGACTCGTGGAGGAAGGACTCGGGGTAGATACCGAGATACGCGGGATAGACGAAGAGGACGTAGATCATCATCACCGCCATCCCACCGAGGACGCCGAGGACGGTGCGGAGTTCGTCGCGCCCGAAGCGCTCCTCGGCCGCGACGGCCGTGCCGACCTCCGGGGCGTTCGCCCGGTAGCCGAGGCGGCTCACCGACTCGCCCACTTCCCCGGGGTCGGTGCGCTCGGGGTCGTAGGAGACCTTCAGCATCTCCGTCGCGTAGCTCGCCTCGACGCCGTAGACGCCGTCCACCTCGGACGCGGTCGACTCGAGGAAGGCCTCGCAGGCCGTGCAGTGCATGCCGTCGACCGCGAGGAACGCCGTCTCCGCGTCGTCGGGGACTTCGGCGTCGCGCTCGCCGTCGGCGTCGCCCCCGTCCGCCGACACCGCTTCGGGGTCGACGTCGCCCATCGTTCGATACACTTCGAGGCAGCCCCGACAGCAGAACGACCCCTCGACGTCGGGATCGGTGTGGGGCTCGCCGCGAACCGGTAGCTCGCAGAGGGTGCAGTCGTCGCTCATGGTGTGAGGGAGGGCGGGACGTAGTGGGGGACGTGGAGCATCGGGACGGGCACGCCGAGGAGACCGAGGCCGTGGAGGAGCGGGAGCAGCCCGAGGAAGACGAACGCGACGCCGAGGACGCGGTGGGCGGCCGCGCGCTTCGCCGCCGGCACGGAGCCGAGGACCGTGCCGTAGAGGAAGAGCGTCGGAATCGTCCCGACGCCGAGCGCCGCGAGGTTCAGCGCGCCCGCGACCGGCTCCCCGCTCCCGAGCGCGTAGACGAACGCCGGGTAGAGGAGGGGGCACGGGAGGAACGCGTGTATCGCGCCGAGGAGCGCGATTCGCGGGGAGTTCGCGTAGTCGTCGACGCGCGACGTGGCGACGCCGGCGACGCGCGAGAACAGCCCGCCACCGCCGAGAGAGCCCGGTGCGAGCGAGCCGACGCGCTCGCGGCCGAGGACGCGCCCGACGCCGACGGTGACGACGAGGGCGCCGACGAGGACGCCCGCGACGCCGCGAACGGCGTCACCGACGCCGCCGAGCGACGCGCCCGCGTAGACGGTCGCGCCGAGGAGGCCGAGGAGGCCGCCGACGAGCGCGTAGCTCGCCGTGCGGCCGAGGTTGAAGAGGGCGTGCTGGCGGAGCTCGAACCACGACGGCCCACGCGAGTCGGTGGGCATCCGGTCCGCGTACGTCGTGACGAGCGGGCCGCACATCCCGAGGCAGTGCGCGCCGCCGAGCAAGCCCACGACTGCGAACAGCGCGAGTTCCGTAGGGGCGACGGGCACGGCCATCGTGGCCGGGGGTAGGGCGGTCGGGCCTAAACCCTCACCGGGTTCGGTGTCGGCTTCGGGTCGGCCAGTGAGGTTTATCCGCCCCAGGTCCGCAGAGGCGAGTATGGACGCGCTCTGTGTCTACTGCGGGTCGAGTTCGGGCGAGCGCCCCGCGTACGCCGCGGCCGCCGCGGACCTCGGGACGGCGCTCGCCGAACGGGACGTCACGCTCGTCTACGGCGGCGGTCGCGTCGGGCTGATGGGCGCCGTCGCGGACGCGGCGCTCGCCGCCGGCGGCGACGTGCACGGCGTCATCCCGGAATCGCTCGAAGCGAAGGAGGTCGCGCACTCCGGGCTCACCGACCTCGACGTCGTGGCGTCGATGCACGAGCGGAAGGCGCGAATGGCCGAGCTCGCGGACGGCTTCGTCGCGCTCCCAGGCGGGTTCGGCACGCTCGAGGAGATCGTCGAGGTGCTCACGTGGGCGCAGCTCGGCTTCCACGAGAAGCCGTGTGGTCTCCTGAACGTCGCCGGCTACTACGACGACCTCGCGGCGTTCTTCGACCACCAGACCGAGGAGGGGTTCGTCGAGGAGACGCACCGCGAGATGGTGGTCGTCGAGGACTCCGTCGACGGCCTCCTCGATGCCTACGCGTCCTACGACTCCCCAGCCATCAAGTCCGTCCTCACGGACGCCGAGGAGACGTGAGGGACCGATAGTTTCGACTACCGGGCGCGAGAACGGCGGGTATGAGCGACGCCGACGCCGCCGAGGACGCCGACACCGCCGAAGCGAACGGCATCACCGCGCGCTACTACGAGACCGACGAGGAGCGCGTGCTCACCTTCGAGTCCGGGACCGGGAGCGCCGCCGTCGCGCAGAACCGCGAGGGCTACGCCATGCTCAAGGTGCGCCCGACCGCCGACGGTGACGAACTCGAGCGCTACTACGGCTTCGACATGGCGCTCGACCACGCCGCCGAACTCCTCGGCGTCTCGCCGACCGACCTCCCCGTGCCCGAGAGCGCCGCCGACATGGGGATGTAGTCCGCGAGTCCGTCAGACGTCGCCGGTGAGGATGTCGGCGACCCGCTGGCGCTCGAACAGCGTCAGCGACGCCTCCGCCAGCGTTTCGAGGCCGTTCCACGCGCCGAAGGCGTCGGGGTAGAACTGCCGCGCCGCGGCCTCGGTCTGGAACAGGTTGACGATCGGGCCCTGGTAGGAGCCGCCGCCCCGGTAGAGGCGGTCGTTCCGGACGGCGCGCAACTGCTTGCCGATCGGGTCCTCGCGCATCCGCTCGACCTTCGCCTCGAACTCCTCGGTCGAGACGTGCGTGAGGCCGTACTGGAACACGATGGCGTCGGGGTCGACCTTCAGCAGTTGCTCGTAGTCCCACTTGGCGTAGCTGCCGTCGATGTGGTCGTCGAAGGCGCCGCGCATCTCCAGGTCGCGGTACTGCTTGTGGTTGTTGCCCGACTGGACGGGGTAGGCCCAGAACGCGCCCTTCTCGAAGTCGGAGTTCACCGAGAGCACCCCGACCGTCGGGCGCTCGTCGGTCGGCGGGAGCGTCGACTGGATCGTCGCCTGCATCTCGTCGTGGACGGCCCGGTACGCCTCGTAGCGCTCCGCTTCGTCGAAGGCGTCGGCGACGATCTCGAAGGCGTCGTAGAGCGAGTAGTACGGGTAGTCGTGCCACTCGTCGCCGCGACGGCGGATGTAGTTCCCGAGGAAGGGGCCGACCGCGTCACCGATCTCCTCGGCGTCGGCCGCCGTCCAGTTGTCGGAGAGGACGCCGAGCCAGTTCGGGTCGACGAGGTGTAGGTCGCTGTCGAGCGCGTAGAAGACCTCTTTGTCGAACCCGCCGTCGCCGGCGATCGTCGCGACGTCGTCGAGGGACACGTCCACGCCCGGCAGGTAGTCGTAGAAGAAGGCGGGCACGTTCGAGGGGTCCCAGAGGCCTTGGAGGCCGTCGGCCTTCCCGAGGGCGATCCCCATGTCGCCGTACGTGCTGAGGAAGGACAGCCACGTCTCGGGAGCCTCCTCGAAGGTGACCTCGCCCATCGGCTCCATCGTCACCGAGTAGCTCGTGTCCGTCGCCGTCGTCGTCGCGGTCGTCCCGCTCGTGGTCGTTTCGGCGTCGCCGCCGCCGGTACAGCCCGCGAGCGCGCCGGCCGCCACGAGGCCGCCGCCGTATCTGATGTAGTCGCGCCGCGTCGGTGTGAGGGTGTCGCCAGCGTCGTCGGACATTATCTTTAGGCTGGCCTAAAAATATATGTCCGTTTCGGTTCGCGGCGGTCCCACCGCGCGCCCGACGACGGCCGTCAGCCGTCTCGCACGAGCGCCCCTCCCACGGACTCCCTACTCGAACATCCGCATGGGCTTGGCCTGACTCGACTCCTCCTCGCTGGCCTGCTGCATGCGCTCGGCGAGCTGCTGTTTCTGCTCGCGGATCTGCTCGGCCTGCTCGACGAGGGTGTCGGTCTCGACGTCGACGTCCGCGATGGGCTCGATGCCCTTGTCGAGGAGCTGCTTCGAGGCGGCGGGATCGGGGAACTGGGGGTCGGACTCGACGACGAGGCCGACGCCGGTGAGGTCGTTGACGTCCGCGCGGTTGACGAGCGCGCCGGTGGGGCCGCCGACGACGCCCTGCTCGGGTGGGGTATCGACGCCGTGCGCTTCGAGGATGGACGCCCCGTCGCCGGTCGCGACCCCGAACACCTCGGGGACGTGACTCGGGTCCTCGTTCTGCGTCGGGAAGCCGCTGAGATAGAGCGGCGTCGCGTCCGCGTCCACCACCCAGTCGGTGACGGAGTCGGCGAACTCGGCGGCGGCGACGCGGTTCACGGGGATGTCCGCTTGGAGGGCGAGCAGGTCGCGCTCCTCGTCCGCGTAGAGGCGGACGGGCGGGCGCGCGGTGTAGTCGTCCTCGTCGTAGATCGCGACCTCCGGGAGGCCGTCGCAGTCGACGCTCGCGACGTACGTCATATCGAACTCGTCGACGAGGTGGTCGGTCGCGATCTTCCCGACGAGGCCGACGCCGGGGAGTCCTTCCACGAGCACCGGTTCGTCGACGTCGAACTCGGCGCGCTCTCTGACGCGTGCCATACGCGTGGTGTCTCGCGGACGCGGTATAAACTCGGGGGCGGGGTCGCGCTCGAACGCAACCCACAAGCGGGCCCGCGTCCAGAGAGTAGACGAGAATGGACGCGCTCGAACGCTACGAGCCGATCATCGACGACTACGACGCCTTCCTCGCGGCCTGCGAGCGCCCGCTCCCGTCGGTGGTCCGGGTGAACGGCATCAAGGCCGACCCGGCGCGCGCGGTGGCGGCCCTCGAAGCCGAGGGCGTGGCGGTGACGCGCCGCGAGTGGAACGAATCCGTCCTCGAAGTGGACACGGACAAACCCGGCAACACGTGGCCGTACTTCCACGGCTGGATTCACGGCCAGGAGGAGGTGTCGGCGGTGCCCGCCGTCGCGCTCGACCCCGACCCCGGTGACGCGGTCTGGGACACGTGTGCGGCCCCCGGGTCGAAGACGACGCAGCTCGCCGCCCGCCTCGACGACTCGGGCCTCCTCGTCGCGAACGACGACAACCTCGGACGGCTCTCCGCGCTCCGCTCGAACGCCGAGCGCCTCGGCGCGACCTGCGTCGCCGTGACGAACGGGGACGCGCGGCGCTTCACCACCGACGGCTTCGGCGTCGACGCCTTCGATGCCGTGCTCGCGGACGTTCCCTGTACGTGCGAGGGGACGGTCCGCAAGAACGCGGACGCACTCGACGACGTCGGGCGCGAGGCGAGCCTGCACATCGCGAGCCTCCAAGAGGACATCCTGCGCCGCGCCGTCGAGCTGACGCGCGACGGCGGCCACGTCGTCTACTCGACGTGCACGTTCGCGCCCGAGGAGAACGAGGCCGTCGTCGACGCCGTCCTCGCTGCGGAACCCGTCGACCTCGTCGAGTTCGACGTCGGCCTCGAGCACTCGCCCGGCCTCACCGAATGGGACGGCGAGACCTACGACGAGTCGCTCGCGGACGCGAAGCGCTTCTACCCCCACCAGAACGACACGGGCGGGTTCTTCTGCGCGAAACTGGAGGTGGCGCGATGAGCGAGAACACGAGCTATCGCTTCGAGCGCCTGCCCGCGAACGACGCGGAGAAGACGGTCGAGGGCCGCCCCACCCGCGAGTCTGTCCTCGACTACTGGACGGAGCGATTCGGCGTCCCCCCCGAGGTGTTCGAGGACTACGCGTTCTGGGAGAAGGGCGCCGGCAAGATCTGGGTGTCGCCGAGCGCCGTCCCGGACGGCCTCGAAGTCGAGTCGCTCGGCATCACGTTCCTCCGCACGCGACAGGAGCACTGGAAGCCGACGACGAACGCCGCCCAGCGCTTCGGGCGCCACGCCACCGACTGCGTCGTCGACCTCACGCGCGAGGAGGCCGAACGCTTCGTCGCCGGCGAGGACCAAGAGATAGCGTGGGACGGCGACTGGGGCTACCTCATCGCCGCGCACGAACTCGTGGGCGAGCGCGAACCGCTCGGCGTCGGCCTCTACCTCCACGGCGAGCTCCGCTCGATGATTCCGAAGGGCCGCCAGCGCGACCTTTAGGCCTTCTCGCGGAGGACGCCGCCGCCGAGGCCCTCCCACTCGACGCGATAGCCGAGTCGGGAGAGCACCGCGCTCGTCTCCGTGAGGCCGCGCTCCTCGCAAATCTCCTCGACCTCGGAGAGCGCCATCCCCGCCGCGACGTCTGCGGCGAGCGCGTCCAGCACGGCGGGGCGAACGAGCGTCCGCCCGACCACCTCGTGCTCGGGGAACTCCCGGTCCTCGACGGCGTCGACGGGGACGCCGTACTCGTCGGCGAGCGCCTCGAGCGAGACGACGTCCACGTCGGGGACGAGGGCGGCCGGGAGGTCGGCGCTCGCGTCCGCTCGGAGGTCGGCCTCGAACTCCCGGAGGGCGTCCACGACGTCCTTCACGCGCACCGACCCCGTGTAGGGGATGGCGCGGTGGTCGCGCGTCGCGATCTCCTCGCCCACGCCGAGGGATTCGTCGACGGCGACGAGCAACTCGACGTCCGTCGCCTCGAGTTGGGCGAGTTTCTTCTCGACGTACGCGGGCGTCCAGAACCCCATGATCTCGAAGTAGACTCGATAGTCCGCGTAGCGGTAGTCGAAGGCGAAGTCCGGCACCATCAGGTGCTCGCCGGCGTCGAGCAGGTCGGGTTCGCGCACGAGGTCCCAGTCCAACTCGAGGGCCGCGAAGCGCGCCGCGAACTCGCGTTCGACGCCGCTGTCGTAGGACACCTCGGTGACGGGGTCGGCGTCCGGGACGGAGAGCGGGTCCGAGTCGTCGAGTACCATCGTGCGCTCGGTGCCCCGGTCGTCGATGGTGGCTTCGAGGCGCCACGTCTCGCGCCCGACGACGGCGCGGAGGACGCGCGCGAAGCGCGTACCATATCGCCGCGTGCGCGTGAAGAGCGCGTCCGGCCCGGTGAGGACGACCTCGCGCCCGACGTCGCCCTCGACCTCGTGGACCTCGTAGAGGAGGCCGAGGCGCTTGATCGCGAGGACGAGCGAGCGCGGGTCGTCGGTGCGGACGCGGACCTCCGTCGCGTCGAAGAGCGCGGTCTGCGCGAGCGAGAGGTTGTACTGCGCGAGCAGGTCGGCGGGCGTCCAGCGCGGGTCGAAGCCCGCGAGCACCTCGCGGGACTCCCGGTCGGCGTAGAGGCTCCGCGCGACGGCGTCGGCCGACGCGTCGAGGCGCTCGCCCGCCGCCTCGAGCGCGGCGTCGCGTTCGGCTTCGGTGACGACGCCGACGTCCTCGGCGGCGGCGAACGCAACGCGGCGCGCCGTCGCCGGGTCGACGGGTGCGCGCACCTCGAAGGTCGCGTCGCGTTCCGCGAGTTTCGCGAGCCCGCGAACGAGCTTGAAGTCGGGCGCGTCGCGCTCGACGGCGGAGAGGGCGTCGTCGAGCGCGCGCCGGTCGTCGCCGACGCGCTCGCGGTAGGTGTCGAGGACCCGTCGTGCGGCCTCGCGGTCGGCGTCTCCACCCGCGAACCGCGGGCGATAGCCGCCGCCGGCGCGCGACACGCGGAGCAGGTCCTTCGTGAGCACGAATCCGCGTTGGCGACCGGCGGATAAAAGGGGTGGGGAAGCGCATAGCCACCATGGATCGCCGGACGCTCCTCCGAGGGGCCGGGACGGTCGCGCTCGCCGCGCTCGCGGGCTGTGCGGGGACGGAGAGTGCGGAGTCGTCGCTCCTCGTCGCGAGCGAAGACTTCCACTTCGACGACGACGGCGCGCTCGTCGTGACCGCCGTCGTCTCGAACGTCGGCGACACCCGCCACGGCGCGACCGTCGTCTTCGCGCCCGAGGTGAACGGCGAGACGCGCGAGCGCCGCATCGACGTCGAACTCGCGGCCCACGAGACGCGCGCCGTCGAGACGACGTACGGCGACGTCGACGAAGCGGACGTGAGTAGCCTCGAGCTGGTCGTCTCGCTCGAGGACGTCCGATAGTTCAGCCACACTGCCGCCGAGTCGCGTCGCCTATCGTCGCCGGTTCGCGACGCGCTCCTCGGCGGTGTCGGCGCTCACGAGCTCGTAGAGCGTCGCCCGTGAGCCGTCGTCCTTCGGGCGGAGGACGCGCCCGAGGCGCTGGGTGAACTCGCGCTCACTCCCCGAGCCCGCGAAGACGACGGCGACGTTCGCGTCCGGGACGTCGACGCCCTCGTCGAGGACGTTCGCGGTCACGACGCGCGAGTAGGTGCCCTCGCGGAACTTCCGGAGGATTTCGCGGCGCTCGGCCGCGCCCGTCTCGTGCGTGATCGGCGGGATCAAGAAGCGCTCGGAGAGCCGGTAGACGAGGTCCGTCGAGGCCGTGAAGACGATGACTCTGTCCTCGCGGTGGCGCTCGAGGAGCGACTCGAGCTCGGCGACCTTCGCGTCCGACTCCTGAACGATGGTGCGCGCGCGCTGTTTCGCGAGGAGGGCCTCACGCGCCCGCGGGTCGTTCCCGGAGCGCTTCACGAGCTCCTGGTAGTCGCTCCCCGAGGTGAACGTGATGTTCGCCTGCCGGAGGTAGTCCGTGAAGGTGCTCTGGGCCTCCTCGTAGCGCTCGCGCTCCGCGTCGGTGAGCGGGACTTCGAGGCGCCGGACGTCGTAGGCGGCGAGGTGCTCGCCCGCGAGGTCGTCGACGTCGAGTCGGTACACCACGTCCCCGACGAGTTCTTCGAGGACTTCGTGTGCGCCGTCGGGGCGCTCGAACGTCGCGGTGAGGCCGAGGCGCGCGGGCGCGGCGAGCAGGCGCGCGATGTCGCGGTAGCCCTCGCCGCCGAGGTGGTGGACCTCGTCGAAGACGACGAGGCCGAAGCGGTCACCGAGTTCGTCCGCGCGCAGGTACGCGGAGTCGTACGTGGCGACGGTGACCGCCCCCACGGACTGCTCGCCGCCGCCGAGTTGGCCGACGTCGCAGTCGAACTCGCGCTCCAACTCCTCGCGCCACTGGTTGAGGAGGTCGATGGTGGGGACGACGACGAGCGCCGTCTCGCCCACGGCCTCGATGGCCTTCAGGGCGAGCACGGTCTTGCCCGCGCCGGTGGGGAGCTCGACGACGCCGCGCTCGTCGTTCTCGCGCCACGCGTCGAGCGCCGCGCGCTGGTAGTCCCGGAGGTCGTAGGTGGAGGCGACGTCGAGGCGCTCCCAGCGCGGCACCGCGTCCTCGACGGTGGTGCCGAGCGTCCGCAGGTGCGCGCGCAGCGGGCCGTACCGGTGGCCGGGCACCCGCCCCGAGTCGGTGCGGTCGTCGCGCTCGACGTACGGGAGTCGCCCGTAGACGTCGGCGTCGCCGCCGACACGCACCGTGCCGTCCTCGTAGTCGAGCGTGACCGTCATCGGCGGGGAGTAGCGCGTAGGGCCGTAAATCTCCGTCCCTCTCGCGTGCGTCTCGCGAGCGCGACGGGCGAGCGGTGCGTGCGGCGTGACGGGCGTTCTGAAACGCTTTTACGGCGGAAGGCGCTTCTCACACGCATGACCGAGGACGCCGACGGAGTCGAAGTCGAGATCGAGGACGGGGACGCCGACGCGGCCGAGGGCACGGATGCCGACGCCGACCCGTCCGAGGGCGAGGGCGCGGCGAGCGGGCCGACGCTCGCGGACCGCGTCGCCGAGCACGACGAGGAGCTCGCCGCGGAGGTCGCGGACGTCGTGGGCGACCGGAACGAACTCGCCGAGACCGTCGAGGACCTCGAAGCCGAGCTCGAGGAGACCGAGGAGCGCCTCCAGCGCGTGCAGGCGGACTTCCAGAACTACAAGAAGCGCGCGAAGCGCAAGCAGGAGGAGACCGAGGAGCGCGCGACCGAGGACCTCGTGACGAGCCTCCTCGACGTCCGTGACAACCTGAAGCGCGCGCTCGCCGAGGAGACGGGGGACACGGACTCCCTGCGCGAGGGCGTGGAGATGACGAAGCGCGAGCTCGACCGCGTCTTCGAGGACGAGGGCGTCGCGGAGATCGCGCCCGAGCCCGGCACCGAGACGGACCCGCACCGCCACGAGGTGATGCTCGAGGTGTCGAGCGACGAGCCCGAGGGGACGGTCGCGGAGGTCTACCGGCCGGGCTACGAGATGGCCGGGAAGGTCCTGCGCGCGGCGCAAGTGACCGTGAGCGACGGCTCGGGCGCCGACGGCGGGGAGTAGGCGCGAGGGGCGACGGCGCTCGCCTACCGGTTCATCATAAATCCAGCGCTCTACGGCGCGCAACGGGGCTGAAACTCCCGTTTTCGTGCTCGCTGGCGGCCGTGGGAACCATCCACACTAGCAAGCTTTAAACCGAAACAGCGGTTCATTCTCTCCCAAGATGGCTAGTCAGAAGATTCTCGGTATCGACCTCGGTACCACGAACAGCGCGTTCGCGGTCATGGAGGGTGGCGAGCCCGAGATAATCCCGAACAGCGAGGGCGACCGGACGACGCCCTCGGTGGTCGCGTGGGACGACGGCGAACTCCTCGTCGGCAAGCCCGCGAAGAACCAGGCCGTCCAGAACCCCGAGCACACCGTCCAGTCCATCAAGCGCCACATGGGCGAGGAGGACTACACGGTCGCGCTCGGCGACGACGAGTACACGCCCGAAGAGATCTCGGCGCGCATCCTCCAGAAGATCAAGCGCGACGCCGAGGACTACCTCGGTGACGACGTCGAGAAGGCGGTCATCACCGTCCCCGCGTACTTCAACGACAAGCAGCGCCAGGCGACGAAGAACGCCGGCCAGATCGCGGGCTTCGACGTCGAGCGCATCGTCAACGAGCCCACGGCCGCGTCGATGGCGTACGGTCTCGACGACGAGGGCGAGGGCACCGTCCTCGTCTACGACCTCGGTGGCGGGACGTTCGACGTCTCCGTCCTCGACATCGCCGAAGGCGCCTACGACGTCATCGCGACGAACGGCGACAACGACCTCGGTGGGGACGACTGGGACGAAGCCCTCATCGACCACCTCGCCGACGAGTTCGAGGCCGAGCACGGCATCGACCTCCGCGAGGACCGGCAGGCCCTCCAGCGCCTGAAGGACGCCGCCGAGGAGGCGAAGATCGAGCTGAGTAGCCGCAAGGAGACGACCGTCAACCTCCCGTTCATCACGGCGACCGACGACGGCCCCGTCCACCTCGAGCAGGACGTCACCCGCGCGACCTTCGAGAAGGTCACGAGCGACCTCATCGAGCGCACCGTCGGCCCGACGGAGCAGGCGCTCGCCGACGCCGGCCTCGACACCGACGACATCGACGACGTCGTTCTGGTGGGTGGCTCGACGCGGATGCCGCAGGTCCAGGAGAAGGTCGAGGAACTCGCCGGGCAGGAGCCCCGGAAGTCCGTCAACCCCGACGAAGCCGTCGCGCTCGGCGCGGCCGTGCAGGGCGGCGTTCTGAGTGGGGACGTCGACGACGTCGTCCTCCTCGACGTCACGCCCCTGAGTCTGGGTATCGAGGTGAAGGGCGGACTCTTCGAGCGCCTCGTCGAGAAGAACACCACGATCCCGACGGAGGCCTCGAAGGTGTTCACCACCGCCGCCGACAACCAGCAGTCCGTCCAGATCCGCGTCTTCCAGGGCGAGCGCGAAATCGCCGAGGAGAACGAGCTGCTCGGCGCGTTCCAGCTCACCGGCATCCCGCCCGCGCCCGCCGGCACCCCGCAGATCGAGGTGTCCTTCGACATCGACGCGGACGGCATCGTCAACGTCTCCGCCGAGGATCAAGGCTCGGGGAACGCCGAAGACATCACCATCGAGGGCGGCGCCGGCCTCAGCGACGAGGAGATCGAGCGCATGCAGGAGGAGGCCGAGCAGCACGCCGAGGAGGACGAGCAGCGCCGCGAGCGCATCGAGGCGCGCAACGAGGCCGAGACGACGATCCAGCGCGCGGAGACGCTCCTCGAGGAGAACGAGGAGATGGTCGACGACGAGACGCGCGAGACGATCGAGGCGTCCGTCGAGGACGTCGAGGCGGTCCTCGACGACGAGGACGCCGACACCGAGGAGATCGAAGCGGCCACCGAGGCGCTCAGCGAGGACCTCCAAGAGGTCGGTAAGCAGGCCTACCAGCAGCAGGCGCAGGCCGGCGCGGGCGGCGCCGGTGCCGGCGCCGGCATGGGCGGCATGGGCGGTATGGGTGACATGGGCGACATGGACCCCGAGGACGTCGACGCCGACGACTTCGTCGACGCCGACTTCGAAGATGTGGATGGGGACGACGAGTCCGACGACGCCGAGGAGAACTGAAGCCAACGCCTAACCGCCTCCGCACATTACCCTTCGCTAACGAACTTCGATGAGTCAGGACTTCTACGACGCGCTCGGGGTCAGTCGTGACGCCGACGAGAGCGAGATCAAGAAGGCGTATCGCGAGCAGGTCAAGCAGTACCATCCGGACGTGAGCGACGAGCCCGACGCCGAGGAGAAGTTCAAACGGATCCAGAAGGCGAAGGAGGTGCTCACGGACGAGGACAAGCGCGAGGCCTACGACCGACTCGGCCACGAACGCTACACGGAGGCCGAGAAGCACGGCGCCGACCCCGGCGGCGACGGCGGGATGGGCGGCGCCGGCGGCATGGGCGGCCAGGGCAACCCGTTCGGCGGCATGGGCGGCGGCGGTGCCGGCGGGATGAACGACATCTTCGAGCAGTTCTTCGGCGGCGGCGGTCGACAGGACCCGAACCGCCCCCGACAGGGTCAGGACCTCCGCACCCGCCTCAGCATCGACTTGCAGGAGGCCTACGACGGCGCCACGAAGCAGGTGACGGTGCGCCGACCCGAGGAGTGCGGGGAATGCGGCGGGAGCGGCCACCCCGCCGACGCGGACGTCCGCACCTGCCCCGAGTGCGACGGGCAGGGCCAGACGACGCGCGTCCAGCAGACGCCCTTGGGTCGCGTCCAGCAGCGTCAGGAGTGTCGGCGTTGTGGCGGCGAGGGCGAGATATACAGCGAGAACTGCGGCGAGTGCAGTGGCCAGGGCACCGTCCGCCGGGAGGCGACGCTCACCGTCGAGGTGCCGGCCGGCATCGCGGACGGCCAGACGCTCCGCATGGAGCGCGAGGGCGCGCCCGGCGAGAACGGCGGGCCGAAGGGCGACCTCCTGATCGAGGTGTCGGTCGCCGACCATCCGGAGTTCGAGCGCGACGGCGACGACCTCGAACACCGCCACGCAATCTCCTTCCCGCAGGCCGTCTTCGGCGCGAGCGTGGAGGTGCCGACGCTCGATGGCGCCGTCGAACTCGACGTCCCGCAGGGGACGCAGAGCGGCGAGCGCTTCCGCCTGCGCGGGAAGGGCATGCCGCGACTGCGCGGGCGCGGACAGGGCGACCTCTACGTCACCGTGCAGGTGGTGACGCCCGACTCCCTGAACGAGGAGCAGCGCGAGGCCCTCGAGCAATTCGCGGAAGCCGGCGGCGAGGAGGTCGACGTCGAGCAGGGCTTCTTCGAGAAGATCAAGAGCTCGCTGTGAGTCGAACCCGGTCCCTTTAATCGGGTCCGTGCCGCCCCTTCGCGTATGAGCGACTTCTCCCGACGCGTGGAGTCCATCGACATCAGCGGCATCCGGAAGGTGTTCGAGGCGGCGGACGAGGACGCGATCAATCTCGGCCTCGGCCAACCCGACTTCCCGACGCCCGAGCACGCCCGACGGGGCGCCATCGACGCCATCGAGGCGGGGAAGGCTGACGGCTACACGTCGAACAAGGGCACGCGGAGCCTTCGCGAGGCGGTCGCCGCGAAGCACGCGCGCGACAACGGCCTCGACGTCGATCCGGAAGATGTTATCGCGACCTCCGGCGGGAGCGAGGCGCTCCACCTCGCCATCGAGGCGCACGTCGACGCGGGCGAGGAAGTGCTCTTCCCCGACCCGGGCTTCGTCTCCTACGACGCGCTGACGAAGCTCGCGGACGGCGAGCCGGTGGGGCTGCCGCTGCGCGACGACCTGACGCTCGACCCGGCGACGGTCGAGGAGCACATCACGGAGGACACGGCGGCGTTCGTCGTGAACTCGCCCGCGAACCCGACGGGCGCGGTGGCTTCGCCCGAGGACATGCGCGAGTTCGCGCGCATCGCCGCCGAGTACGACGTGCTCTGCATCAGCGACGAGGTGTACGAGCACATCGTCTTCGAGGGCGAGCACCGCTCCCCGCTGGAGTTCGACGACGCGGGGAACGTCGTCGTCGTGAACGCCTGCTCGAAGACGTACTCGATGACCGGGTGGCGTCTCGGCTGGGTGACGGGGGCGACCGAGCGCGTCGAGCGGATGCTTCGCGTCCACCAGTACGCACAGGCGTGTGCTTCCGCGCCCGCGCAGTACGCCGCCGAAGCCGCGCTCACCGGCCCGCAGGACCCGGTCGACGAGATGGTGGCGGCGTTCGAGGAGCGCCGCGACGTCCTCCTCGACGGCCTCGAGGACATGGGGCTGGACGTGCCGACGCCGAGGGGCGCGTTCTACGCGATGCCGAAGGTCCCCGAGGGCTGGGTCGAGGAAGTGCTCGAACGCGGCGTCGTCGTCGTCCCCGGTGACGCGTTCGGCGAGCGCGGTGCGGGCTCCGCGCGCATCTCGTACGCGACGAGCATGGAGAACATCGAGGCGGCGCTCGACGCGATGCGCGACGCGACGGCCGCGACGCGCTAGTCGCGAGGCCGCCCGAGGGCGGGCGGCTCACTGACCGGAGTACTTTAACCGGCGACGCGCGAACTGCCTAGATATGACTGAGGGGAGACGCGTCGTCGAGAAGGCGTACGCGTACGTGACCCGATCCGATGGCGCGGAGCTGCTGGTCTTCGAGCCGCCGGACGGCGAGGGGCCGCAGGTGCCGAAGGGCGGCATCGAGGCCGGCGAGGACCCCGCCCACGCCGTCGTGCGCGAGCTGCGCGAGGAAACGGGGCTCGCCGACGCCGAACTCCTCGACGCCGTCGCCACCGACGAGTGGCGACATCCCTCGAAGCCGAAGACGTATCGCCGCCACTTCTTCCACGTCGCGGTCACGGACGCCCCCGACGAGTGGACCCACGAGGTGACGGGCGGCGGCGAGGACGACGGCCTCCGCTACGCCTGCCACTGGACGCGCGTCGAGGAGGCCGCGGACGCGCTCGTCCGCGAGCAGGGCGCCCACCTCGACGCGCTCGGCGACGCGGCCCACGAGGCTCAGAACGCCGGCAAGACGCGCTCCTCGTAGAAGTCGAAGAAAGCCTCCTGATTCGGCCCGACGTTGTGGACGTAGACGTGGTCGTAGCCCGCGTCCACGAACTCCTCGAGGGCGGCGACGTGCGCCGCCGGGTCGGGGTCAGTGAGCGTGTGCCCGTCCCGGATATCCGCGCGCGTCACGTCCTCGCAGGCGTGCTCGAAGTGCGCGGGCGTCGGAAGCTCCGAGCTCACCCCACCGGGGAGGTCGCCCGTCGGCCACCACTCGTAGGCGGTCTCGACGGCGTCTTCCTCCGTCTCCGCGTAGCAGACCGCGAGCTGGCCGTACGTCGGCCCGTCGCCGCCCGCGTCGCGATAGGTCTCGACGACGCGCTCCTGCGGGCCGACACAGACGAGGCCGTCGCCGATCTCGGCGGCCTTCCCAGCGGTGCGGTCGCCGTACGCGGAGACGTATATCGGCGGGTCATCCGCCGGGAGCGTGAACAGCTGGGCGTTCTCCACCGTGAAGTGCTCGCCGTCGTGACTCACCATCTCCCCGCGCCAGAGCTCGCGGATCACACCGACGGCTTCCTCGAGCATCGCGAGGCGCTCGTGGTGGGGCGGCCAGCGCTCGCCGGTGACGTGCTCGTTCAGGCGCTCGCCGGTGCCGACGCCGAAGAAGAACCGGCCGTCGAGCATCGACGCCGTGGTCGCCGTCGCCTGCGCGAGGGTCACCGGATGCTGGCGGTTGATCGGCGCCGTGACGCCCGTCCCCACCTCGAGGTCGTCGGTGGTCTCGGAGATGGCGCCGAGACTGCTCCACACGTACGGCGCCTCGCCCTGCTGGCGGATCCACGGGTGGTAGTGGTCCGAGATCGGCGCGAAGTCGAATCCCCGCCGCTCGGCCTCGGCGGCGAGCGCAGCGAGGTCGCTCCCGCCGTGCTCCTCGCTCGACAGCGCGTAGCCGAACTCCGTCATGTGTCGGGGGACGCACGCCGCGGTGTCGTGTTTTGGGGCCGTTACGTGCCGGCGCCACACCGCTTAATCGTCGTGCCCGCTTCTACTCCCGTATGGACGTCACACTCCTCACCGTCGGCGACGAGTTACTCGCCGGCGACACCGAGAACACGAACGCGACGTGGCTCGCCCGCCAGCTCTCCGCGCGCGGCGCGTCCGTCCGCCGCGTGCTCGTCGTGCCGGACGAGCACGAGACGATCGCCGACTACGTCCGGGAGTGGCGCGACGCCTACGACGCCGTCCTCGTCACCGGCGGCCTCGGTGGAACGCACGACGACGTGACGATGGACGCCGTCGCGGACGCGACCGACCGCGAGCTCCACGTGCCCGAGGCGTCGCGCGAGGCAGTCGAGCGCGCCGCCGCTGCCTACCGGGACGCGAACCCCGAGGAGGCCGAGCGCTTCGACCTCGACCTGGACGTGGAGGCGTGGGCGGCCGTCCCCGAGGACGCTCGCGTCCTCCCGAACGACCCCGGGCTCTCGCCCGGCACGAAGGTCCCCACCGAGGGCGACGCGGGCGCCGTCTACGTCTTCCCGGGCGTCCCCGACGAGGTGCACGCGATGTTCGACCGCGTCGCCGAGGACTTCGGCGGGAGCGTCGTCTCGGAGACGATATACACGGGCGCGCCCGAGGGCGCGCTCGGGCCGGCACTCGACGCCGTTCGGGGCGCGTTCGACGTCGCCGTCGGGAGCTACCCCTCCGGTGAGGGGCCGAACCGCCTGAAGGTCACGGGGGAGGACGAGGCCGAGGTCGCGGCGGCGCTCGCCGACCTCGAAGACCGCGTCGCCGACCTGACGGACTGACGCCGAGGCGGACACACCGCGTCTCCGGCACGTTCGCGGGGGATAGCTTTACGTTCCTCTACCAGAAAGTATATCACGGGGGATTCACCATGCCTGTACCCACGTATCCGAGCGACGAACCGGACCGTCGCGGTGGTGCCCCCGACATCGACGACCTCATCGGGCGCATCATCCGCGGGAACGACGACCGCGACAGCGCACCGACACCAACGTGCGGGGCCTGAGGCGCACGCGTCGAACCGCCTCGCCGACTATTTCGCCGTGCTCACGATCTTGATGACGTCGCCCTCTTCGAGTTCGTAGTCCTCGCCGACCTCCCGGGAGGTGCGGGCGTTCACCGCGTGGAGGTAGCCGTCGCCGATGTCCGAGTGGACGGCGTACGCGAGGTCGGGCGGCGTCGAGTCACGGGGGAGGAGGAAGGCGTCCGGGAGGACGGTCCCCGTCCCGTCCGTCCACTTCGAGGCGTCCTGTACCGGATAGGCGGTTATCCGGTCGAGCAGGTCGTAGACCGCGTGGTCGAGCGCGCGCTGGACGCCCGTCCCGCCGTACTCGGTCATCGTCTCGCGGAGCGCCGAGAGCAACGCCGCCTGCTCGTCGGGGAGGTCACCGACGACCGCGAAGGACTCGTCGCCCGGGTCGTAGTCGATGGCGCCCGCCTCCGCGCCCCGCCGCAGCGCGAGCTCGCCCTGTGCGGTCGCCGGGATCACGGGCTTGTCGAGGGCCATGAGGCGCTCTATGTTCTCCGCCGGCGCGACGTCGATCTTGTTCGCGACGACGACGATGGGTTTCGTCCGCGCGCGGAGGTCCCGCGCGAGCGCCTCCCGATCGGCGTCCGTCCACTGGATGGGGTCGTCGGGGTAGTCTATCTCCCGGAGGGTCGCCATCACCTCGTACTCGCTCGCGCCGAACCCCGTCAGGAGGTCGGTGAGCGCCTCCTCCATGTCGAAGCCGGGGCTTCGGGACTTGCGCTCGACGGACTCCCAGTTCCGGTTCACGATCCCCGCGAGCCAGAGGTCCATCTCCTCCTCCACGAAGTCGATGTCCTCCATCGGGTCGTGCGCTCCCACCTCGACGGGTTCGCCCTCCGGGCCCGTCCCTCCGGAGGCGTCCACGACGTTCAGGATGGCGTCCGCGTTCGTCAGCTCGTCGAGGAACTGGTTGCCGAGGCCGCGCCCCTCGTGGGCGCCCGGGACGAGGCCCGCGACGTCGAGCAGCTCGACGGGGACGTAGCGCTTCCCGTCGTGGCAGTTCTCGTTCCCACAGCGCTCCTCGCGGTCCACGCAGGGACACGTCGTGCGGACGTGCGTGACGCCCCGGTTCGCGTCGATGGTCGTGAACGGGTAGTTCGCCATCTGGACCTCCGCCATCGTCGCCGCCGTGTAGAAGGTGGACTTGCCGGCGTTCGGCTTCCCCGCGAGCGCCAGAGAGAGCATGCGCCCGAGTAGCAGACAGGGCGAGAAGGCCGTTTCGCTTCAGGCCTCCACGATCTCCACGAGGTTGTCGTCCGGGTCGCGCACGAAGAGGATGGTCGTCCCGCTCTCGGTCGTGCGCGGGCCGTCCGCGAGCGTCTCGACGTCCTCGGGAAGCGCGTCGTGGAACGCATCGAGGTCCGGCACGGAGAGGCCGAGGTGCTTCGCGCCCGCGTCGTTCACCATCCCGCCCCGAGCGTCCGCGCCCTCGGGCGTGTAGGAGACGAGTTCGACGCGCGCGCCGCCGGCGTCGAGGTGCGCGAACTCGGCGCTGGCGTTCTCGACGCCGACGCCCTCGGCGAACGCCTCGCCCGAGACTTCGAACTCACTCAGGACGTCGAGGCCCAGCGTGTCGCGGTAGAACGCGAGCGAGTCCTCGAGGTCCGCGACCGTGATTCCGTAGTGGTGCGCGCTCGGTGTCGCGTCGCCGTCGCTCATAGTCGCGTGTTCGTCGCGGCGCGCAAATAGCTGACTCACTCGCGCCGCCCGCGTTCGCGTGCCTCACTCACGGCTCGCTTCGCTCGCCGTTCGTGTGTCCGTCCGTTCCGTTGGAGCGGCCTACTCGGGGTCCCGCGTCGGGTCCCGGTCGAGCGTCATCTCGCCGCGCGCCCGGATGCCGCCGTCCACGTCCGCGTCCGGGTGGATGACGACGTTCTGGCCGGAGACGTCGCCGAGGACGAGCGCGCCCTCGCGGATGTAGACGTCGCCGCCGCGCGTCGTCACGTCCCCGTGGACCTTCGTCTCCTCGCCGACGACGACGTCGCCCTGCGCGCGCAGGCTGCCGAAGAGGTTCGACTCGCGGCCCACCTCGATGTCCGTCGCGCGGACGTTGCCGTGGAGGCGACACTCCGCGCCGACCTCCGCCGGCGTCGATACCCGCCACGCGTCGTCGCTGACGCGCGCCCCGCGCGGAATCGTTATCGGGTCGGCCTCCGTCTCCGCCGTCAGGTCGTCGATGAGCTCCTGGGCTTCGGCTTCCTCGCCGAGTCGGAGGAGCTGGGCGAGGTACGCCATGAAGAAGACCACCGTCGGCATCGGGTTCCGGATGACGATCCAGCCGTTCGCCTCGAAGCCCTCCTCGATGTCGACGTCGTCGCCGATGTCGAGGTCGCCTCCGACGACGAGGCGGCCCCCGACGTGCACGCGCTCGCCGAGGTAGGCGTCGCCGCCCGCGAGGACGTTCCCCTCGACGTCGCACCACATATCGAGGCGGCAGTCGCCCTCCGCCTCGATGTCGCCGCCGAAGCGCGCGCGCTCGCCCGCCACGAGGTTCTGCGCGCGGACCCCGAGTTCGACCGTGCTCTGCCCGCCGACGAGGACGTCGCCGTCGTTCACGACGTCGTGTTCTTCGACGGTCGTTCCGTCGGGGATCCGCAACCGGTCGAGGGGGTCCGAACCGAGCACGGCCGTACGGAACCGCCCCATCGGCATAAAGGACTCGTCGGTCGCCCGTCCGACGCGCCCCTTTTACGCGGCGACGACATAGCTCGGCATATGACCACGCTCTCCTTCAGCGAGGACGGCGTCGACGTCGTCTACGAGGGCACGGAGTTCCGCCTCGAACGCGACCTCGTCGAGGACGCCACGCAGAAGAACTACTTCGACGTCACCGACCACGAAGTCCTCAGGATAGTCGAGGACGACCCCCAAATCAGCGGCGAAGCCCGCCAGATCAGCGACATCGTCGACCGCTGAACGCCGGCGCGACCACCCTCTTCTCGCGACCCGCTCCACACATCTTCTCGCGACCCGCTCCACACACGTCGCGAGCGTCGCGACGGCCACGAGGCCGTGACACGCTACCAGTAATCATTTCCCGGCCGGGTCGGCAGGCTCGGCGAGTGCGGAGAGATGAGAGAGGAGAAAAACGGGATGCGGGCCGTCGAGTCCCGCTTACGCGAACGTCTGCGAGATGTCGGGCTCGTCGTCGTGGTCGAGCTTCTCCATCGCGCTCCGGAAGTCCGACATCCGGACTTCGGTGCGGTCGTCGCGGATGGCGTACATGCCGGCCTCCGTGGTGACGGCCTTCACGTCCGCGCCGGAGAGCTCCTCGCTCTCGCGGGCGAGAACGTCGAAGTCCACGTCGTCCGCGACGTTCATGTCGCGCGCGTGGATGGCGAAGATCTTCGCGCGACCGACCTCGTCGGGCTTGGGGACCTCGATGAGGCGGTCGAAGCGGCCCGGACGCAGGATGGCCCGATCGAGCATGTCGAAGCGGTTGGTGGCGGCGATGATGCGGATGTCTCCGCGCTCGTCGAAGCCGTCCATCTCGGAGAGGAGCTGCATCATCGTGCGCTGGACCTCCGCGTCACCCGACGTCTTCGAGTCCGTGCGCTTGGAGGCGATGGCGTCGATCTCGTCGATGAAGACGACGGCGGGCTCGTGGTCGCGCGCGACCTGGAAGAGGTCCCGAACGAGCTTCGCGCCCTCGCCGATGAACTTGTGGACGAGCTCGGAGCCGGCCATCTTGATGAACGTCGCGTCGGTCTGGGCGGCGACGGCCTTCGCCATCATCGTCTTCCCCGTCCCCGGCGGCCCGTGCAGGAGCACGCCGCTCGGCGGGTTGATGCCGACCGTATCGAAGAGCTCGGGGTCCTCCATCGGGAGCTCGACGGTCTCCCGAACTTCCCGAAGCTGCTCCTCGAGGCCACCGATGTCCTCGTAGCCGACGTCGGGGGACGTCTCGACCTGCATGACCTGCGCGCGGACGTCCGCCTCGTCGGAGAGGCGCTTCACGATGGAGAGGGAGTTGTTGACGGCGACGCGCGCGCCGGGCTCGAGGTCCTCGCGGAGCTCCTCGGTGACCTCGGTGAGCGCCTCCTGATTGTTCCCGTGCTGTTTGATGATGGCGCCCCGGTCGTTGAGCTCCTGGACCGTGGCGACGAACAGCGGGGACTGCTTGAGCTTCTTGTTCTCGTGGGTGAGTCGCTCGAGCTTCTGCTGGTACTTGTTGTTCTCGGCGTTCGCGTCGAGGAGCTTGTCCCGCATCTCCTCGTTCTGCTCCTCGAGGACGTCGAGGCGCTCCCGAAGAGCCTCGATCTTCTCCTGCTGAGGCGCCCCCTCCTCGTACGGGAGCTCGACGTCGTCGACGGTGTCAGTCATCGCTACTCGCTAGGGCGCAGATTCTTAAGAGGCTTCGGGTGGTCCACGTTCTCCACGACTACCTGACCGGTGGATGCTCCACAGTAATACAGAAGAAGCACAAATATTATCTTAGAGTATCGCATCGTCTCCGGTAATGAGCGCGATACAGGCCGCGGACGAGGAGACGCTCGAGCGGGTTCGGGACCTCCCGCCGAGCGCGAAGCTGGTGGCGAAGGTGCTGGAGTACAACGACACGCTCACGCAGAGCGAGCTCGCCGAGGAGACGCTGCTGCCGCCGCGTACCGTCCGCTACGCGCTGAATCGCCTCGAAGAGGAGGACGTCGTCGAGTCCCGGTTCTCCTTCACCGACGCCCGCAAGCGCCTCTACACGCTCTCCCTCGACGCCTGACGCGCGCCGCGAAACGGCCGCCGGTCGGCGCTGCATACTTATGACCGAACGGCCAACTCCGGTACATGACGAAGGTCATCCACACGGGGGACACCCACCTCGGGTACCGCCAGTACCACTCCCCCGTCCGCCGGCAGGATTTCCTCGACGCCTTCCGGCGGGTCGTCGAGGACGCCATCGCGGACGACGTCGACGCCGTCGTCCACGCCGGTGACCTCTACCACGACCGCACGCCCGGCCTCGAGGACCTCATGGGGACCATCGACGTCCTCCGACCGCTCGCCGAGGCCGACATCCCCTTCCTCGCCGTCGTCGGCAACCACGAGGGCACCCGCCACGCCCAGTGGCTCGACCTCTTCGAGACGCTCGGCCTCGCCGAACGCCTCGATAGCGAGGGCCGCCGCGTCGGCGACACCGTCTTTTACGGGATGGACCACGTCCCGAAGTCCAAGCGCGACGACCTCGACTACGAGTTCGCCGCCCGCGACGCCGCGCACACCGCGCTCGTCTCGCACGGCCTCTTCGCGCCGTTCCCCCACGGCGACTGGGACTTGGAGGAGGTCCTCGAGGAGGCGACCGTCGCGTTCGACGCCGTCCTCCTCGGCGACGACCACACCGCCGACACCGTCCGGGTGGACGGCACGTGGGCGACCTACTGCGGGTCCACCGAGCGCGCGAGCGCGAGCGAACGCGACCCGCGCGGCTACAACGTCGTCGAGTTTGCAGACGACGAGCGCAGCGAGGCGGCGTCGGACGACCGATCGGGGAACGAAACGCGGCGCGAAGCGCCGCGAACGACGAGCGGCGGAGCCGCGAGCGATGAGAGCGGGGAGCGCGCCGAGAAGGGCGACGCCGGCGAGACGGGCGCGGGCGTCCACGTCCGGCGACGCGGCATCGACACCCGCGAGTTCGTCTTCGTCGACCTCGAGCTCGCCGAGGGCGAGGACGGCGAGCGCGTCCGGCAGCGCCTCCGCGAGGAGTCCCTCGAGGACGCCGTCGTCATCGTCACCATCGAGGGCGACGGCGGCGAGGTGACGCCGGCGGACGTCGAGCGCTTCGGCGACGAGCAGGGCGCGCTCGTCACGCGCGTGAACGACCGCCGCGAGGTGTCCGTCGAGGCAGACTACGAGGTGTCGTTCGCCGACCCTGACGAGGCCGTCCGCGAGCGCGTCCGGGACCTCGGGTTGAGCGAGGCCGCGCGCGGCATCGACGACACCGTCCGGCAGGGCGACGTCGCGGACTCGAACGTCCGGGACGCCGTCGCCGAGCGCGTCCGTGACCTCGTCGACGCGGGCGACCTCGCGGCCTTCGAGGCGGCCGACGACGGCCGCGACGGCGAATCCAGGACCGAGCCCGCGGACGACCGCGAGACCGAGGGCGCGGCCGACGCGCGCGAGGACGAACCGACGACCACCACCGTGGAGGACTACCTGTGAGGATCGACCGCGTTCGCCTCTCGAACTTCAAGTGCTACGCCGACGCGGACGCCTCGCTCGACTCGGGCGTCACCGTCATCCACGGCCTGAACGGGAGCGGGAAGTCCTCGCTCCTCGAGGCGTGTTTCTTCGCGCTCTACGGCGCGACGCCGCTCGACCGAACCCTCGACGAGATCGTCACCATCGGCGCCGAGGAGGCCGAGGTCGACCTCTGGTTCACGCACGCCGGCGCGTCCTTCCACCTCCACCGGCGCGTGCGGGACACCGGCGAGCGCGCGACGACCGCCGACTGCACGCTCGAGACGCCGACCGACACCATCGAGGGCGCACGCGACGTCCGCGACTACGTCGTCGACCTCCTGCGGATGGACGCGGACGCCTTCGTCAACTGCGCGTACGTTCGGCAGGGCGAGGTGAACAAGCTCATCAACGCCAGCCCGCAGGAGCGCCAGGACATGATCGACGACCTCCTCCAGCTCGGCAAGCTCGAGGACTACCGCCAGCGCGCCGAGCAGGCCCGTCGGGGCGTGCAGTCCGTCCGCGACCGCCAGCGCGAGCGCCTCGCGGACCTCGACGAGCGAGTCGCGGAGTACGAGGAGCGCGACCTGCACGCCGAGCTGAACGAGCGCGAGACGGAGCTCGCGGAGATTGAGGACGAGATCGAGGACTTCGAGGCGAACCGCGAGCAGGCTCAGCAGACGAAGGAGGAGGCCGAGCGCATCGTCGAGCAGTACGCCGAGAAGCGCGCGGAGCTCGAGGACCTCGCGGAAACGGTCGACGAGTTGAAGGAGGCCATCGCGGAGACGGAGCGCGAGCGCGAGGCACTCGGGGAGACCGTCACCGACGCCCGTGAACGCGTCGAGGCGCTGGACGAACGCGTCGCCGACCTGCTCACCGAGGCCGACCTCGACGCCGACGCGGACGCCGTAGCCGTCGAAGTAGTGCGCGAGCGACGCGCCGAGGCCGCCGACGAGCGCGACGACGTGCAGGAGGCGCACGGCGACTGCCGGACGGCCATCCAGTCGCACGCGAGCGAGGCGGAGGCGAAACGCGAGCGCGCCACCGACCTCGCGGAGCGCGCCGAGGACGCCCGCGAACGCGCCGCCGAACTCGAGGGCGAGGCGCGCGAGGCCGCCGAGAAGGTCGCCGAGGCCGACGAGCGCATCGCGGACATCGAGGACGCCATCGAGGCGAAGCGCGAGGCGTTCGCGGACGCACCCGTCGACGTCGGCGACGCGGCGGACTACCGCGAGTCGCTCCGCGAGGACCTCGAGGCCGTCCGCGAGCGCGAGTCCGAGATCCGCGGCGACCTACAGGCCGCGCGCTCGGCCGTCGAGGAGGCCGAAGCCCTCCGCAAGGCCGGGAAGTGCCCGGAGTGCGGCCAGCCGGTCGAGGGCTCCCCGCACGTCGACGCGCTCGAAGAGCGCCGCGCCGAGGTCGAATCGCTCGAAGCGGACCTCGCGGCCGTCCGCGAGGAGAAAGCCGACGTCGAGGAGCGCCTCGAGCGCGCGGACGCGCTCGTGGACGCGGAGAGCGAGGTCGAACGCCTCGCCTCCCGGAAGCGGGACGTCGTGGAACTCCGGGACGGCCACGCGGACGCCGTGGAGTCGGCGCGCGCCGACGCCGACTCGAAGCGCGAGGAGGCCGCCGACCTCGAAGAGCGCGCCGACGACGCTCGGGAGGCCGCCACGGATGCCGAGGAGCGCGCGGACGAGGCGCGCGATCGACTCGGCGCGCTGAACGGCCGCCTCGCCGAGCTGAAGTCGCGCGTGGCGACGCTGGACGACCTCGCGGACGCGCTCGCGGACCGCGAGAGCGCGACGAACGACCTCGAGAGCGCCCGCGAACGCCGCGAGAACCTCGCGGACGTGAACGACGAGCGCCGTGAGCGCCTCGCGGAGAAACGCGAGCGCAAGCGCGAGCTCGAAGCGGAGTTCGACGAGGAGCGCCTCGAGGACGCGCACGCGGAGCGCGAGCGCGCCGCTGACTATCTCGAGAAAGTCACCGAGAAACTCGACGAGCTGGGCGAGCGACGCGACGACGTGCGCGACCGGATCACCGTCCTGCAGAAGGAGATCGCGGACCTCGAGGACCTCCGGGAGGAGCGCGACGCCGCACAGGAGCGCGTCGACGCCGTCGAGTCGCTCGTCGGTGAGTCCGAGGAGCTGGAGGCCATGTACGGCACCCTCCGGACCGAGCTCCGCCAGCGGAACGTCGAGAAGCTCGAGCGCCTGTTGAACGAGACGTTCGACCTCGTCTACGGCAACGACTCCTACGCGCGCCTCGAACTCGACGGCGACTACGAGCTCACGGTCTACCAGAAGGACGGCGAGACGCTCGAGCCCGACCAGCTCTCCGGGGGCGAGCGCGCGCTGTTCAACCTCTCGCTACGCTGTGCGGTCTACCGGTTGCTCGCGGAGGGCATCGAGGGCTCGGCGCCGCTCCCGCCGCTCATCCTCGACGAACCCACGGTCTTCCTCGACGCCGGGCACGTCTCGCGGCTCGTCGACCTCGTGGAGTCGATGCGCGAACTCGGCGTCGAGCAGATCCTCGTGGTGAGCCACGACGACGAACTCGTCGGCGCGGCGGACGACCTCCTGCACGTCGAGAAGGACGCGACGTCGAATCGCTCGCACGTCACCGAGGGGATCGAGGCGGAGAGCGCGGCGACCCTCGACTAGTCGCGGAGGGCATCGACACCGGCCTCGCCGGCGTCGGTGAGTTCGTAGCCGCGCTCGCCGTACACCTCGGCCTCGGCGACGAGACCGGCGGCGCGGAACTCCGTGAAGAGGCCGTGGACGTCGCTCTCGCAGAGGTCGTACTCGGCGAGGACGGTGCGCACGGGGAGGGCGCCGCGCTCGCGGAGTTCGCAGAGGAGGCCGAGCGCGCGCTCGGTCCGCGCGACGGTGAGGACGCGCCGCGTCGGCTCGGGGACGGCGCGCGCGGCGGCCTCGAGCGGGTCGGTACCGCCCGCTGATTCGAGTTCGTCGTTCGGGAGATGGGTCTCCGCGCCGGTCTCGGGGTCGCGGACGAGGCTGCTCTCCGTGGACTCCTTCACGAGCAGGTAGGTGTGGCCGTCGGCGTCGCGAACGGTCCGCATCGCTCGAACTGTGGGTCGGCGTGGGGTTAGGCGTGTCGCCTCACGCGGACTCGTCCGCGTCCGTCTCCTCGGGGGCGTCGTGGACGCCGGCGTCGATCTCGCGCTGGACGCCGCGATAGGTGTAGAGGCCGTAGGCGAGTCCGGCGAACCCGAAGAGCGCGACGCCGCCGCCGAGGAGGAGTTGGCCACGGAAGTAGAGGAGCATGAGGCCGACGGCGGCGGCGAGGACGGCGACGTTGAAGACGACGACGAGGTAGACGAACTGGCGCTGGAGCGGGTCGCTGAGGTCGACGTTCGACTCCTCTGCGTCCTGCTCGTCGTCGGCCGCCTCGCTGGCGGGCGTCAGCGGGTTCTTCACGAGCGAAAGAAGGAACGGGGCGCGTTAAGAGCGTTGCTAGTTAGCGCTGATCACCGAGGGGGACCGCGTGCGTCGCCTTCAGCCACGCGAGGGGGTTCTCCGAGTCGTAGAGCACGACCCCATCACCGGTCTCGTACGTCTCGATGCCTTCTCTGGGGTCGTCGCCTTCGGGGAGCTGGGGAACGTGATTCCCGTGCTCGTCGTCCTGCGTGGCATTATCGGACACGTCTTTCACCTCTGGCCTATGCTATGTGTTACCATATTATATACCTTTCCCCAAATGACGCCCGCAAGACGCGGCGCCGTCTGCCAGTTTGCCGGCGGGGCGGACGTCACGGCCGCGCGCGTCGGCGGCGAAGGCGCGGGCTTTTAGGACCGTAGACGCTACGAGACGGTAATGACGAACGCCAGCCTCACGGACTTCTCGGCCGGCGGCGACGGCGGCGACGCAGACGGCGACGCCGCCGCCCGCCCCGAGGAGGAGGCGCGATACGTCGCCGGCGACGACGACCCCGTCGTCAGCGAGGTGTTCGACGCCGAATCCGGCGCGCTCCCCGATGTCGACGCCACGCTCGAGTTGATGGTGACGCAGGTCGACTACACCGTCGAGGGCTCCGGCGAGCGCGAGCGCCCCGTGATCCACGTCTTCGGTCGGACGAGCGAGAACACGGTCGAGCACGTCCGCGTCCACGGCTTCCGCCCGTACTTCTACGCGCCCACCGACTCCCTCACCGAGGACGATCTCGCGAAGGACGTCATCACCGGCCACGAGGGGGGCTACGAGTCGATCCGCGGCGACGACCTCACGAAGATATTCGGGCGAACCCCGCGCGACGTCGGGAACATCCGCGACGAGTACGACCACTACGAGGCGGACATCCTCTTCCCGAACCGCTTCCTCATCGACAAGGACGTCAACAGCGGGATCCGCGTGCCCGCCCGCCGCGCCGAGAGCGACGGCGCACTCGTCGTCCGCCACGACGAAGTCGAGGCCGTCGAGGCGTCCGCCGACCTCCGCGTGAACACCTTCGACATCGAGGTCGACGACCGCAACGGCTTCCCCGAGGAGGGCGAAGAACCCATCGTCTGCCTCACCAGCCACGACAGCTACCGCGACGAGTACGTCGCGTGGCTCCAGACGGCGAACGAGGGCGACGCGCCCGCGCCCGACGACCTCGACGACTACGACCTCCTCGACGCCGAGGCCGGCGCCACCGTCGACGTCCGTGTCTTCGAGACGGAGGAGGCGATGCTCGAGGCCTTCCTCACCTACCTCACGGAGACCGACCCCGACGTCCTCACCGGATGGAACTTCTCGGACTTCGACGCGCCCTACTTCATCGACCGCCTCGAGGAACTCGACGCGGGCACCGACCACGACCTCTCCTACCACCGCCTCTCGCGCGTGAACGAAGTGTGGCGCTCGGACTGGCAGGGCCCGAACATCAAGGGGCGAGTGGTCTTCGACCTCCTCTACGCCTACCAGCGCACCCAGTTCTCCGAACTCGACTCCTACCGGCTCGACGCCGTCGCCGAGACGGAACTCGGCGTCGGGAAGGAGCGCTACGCGGGCGACATCGGCGACCTCTGGGAGGACGACCCCGAGCGCCTCCTGGAGTACAACGTCAGGGACGTCGAGCTCTGCGTCGAGATCGACAGCAAACAGGACGTCGTCTCCTTCTGGGAGGAGGTCTCGACGTTCGTCGGCTGTAAGCTCGAGGACGCGACGACGCCGGGCGACGCGGTGGACGTCTACGTCCTCCACAAGGCCCACGGACGCTTCGCGCTCCCCTCGAAGGGGCGCCAGGAGTCCGAGGACTACGAGGGGGGCGCCGTCTTCGACCCGATCACGGGCGTGAAGGAGAACGTGACGGTGCTCGACCTGAAGAGCCTCTACCCGATGTCGATGATGACCATCAACGCCTCCCCGGAGACGAAGGTCGACCCCGACGAGTACGCGGGCGACACCTTCCGCGCGCCCAACGGGACGCACTTCCGGGAGGAGCCCGACGGCATCATCCGCGAGATCATCGACGAGACGCTCTCGGAGCGCGAGGAGAAGAAGGGGCTCCGCAACGACCACGACCCCGGAACGAACGAGTACGAGCGCTACGACCGCCAGCAGGCCGCCGTGAAGGTCATCATGAACTCGCTCTACGGCGTGCTGGGCTGGGAGCGCTTCCGCCTCTACGACAAGGAGATGGGCGCCGCCGTCACCGCGACGGGTCGCGACGTCATCGAGTTCACCGCCGACGCCGCGGGCGAACTCGACTACGAGATCGCCTACGGGGACACGGACTCCGTGATGCTCGAACTCGGCGGCGACGTCGAGACCGAGGAGGCCATCGGGCAGTCCTTCGAGATAGAGGAGTACATCAACGGCCGCTACGACGAGTTCGCGCGCGAGGAACTCGACGCCGAGGAGCACTTCTTCGAGATCGAGTTCGAGAAGCTATATAGACGGTTCTTCCAGGCGGGCAAGAAGAAGCGCTACGCCGGCCACATCGTCTGGAAGGAGGGCAAGCACGTCGACGACATCGACATCACGGGCTTCGAGTACAAGCGAAGCGATATCGCGCCCATCACGAAGGACGTCCAGAAGCAGGTCATCGACATGATCGTCCACGGGGAGGAGGCGGACGCCGTGAAGGAGCACGTCCACGGCGTCATCGAGGAGTTCCGCGACGGCGACGTCGACCTCGACGACGTCGGGATTCCGGGGGGGATCGGGAAGCGCCTCGACAACTACGACACCGACACCGCGCAGGTCCGGGGCGCGAAGTACGCGAACCTCCTCCTCGGGACGAACTTCCAGCGCGGGTCGAAGCCGAAGCGCCTCTACCTGCAGAAGGTGCATCCGGAGTTCTTCCGCGAACTCGAGGCCGACCGCCCGGAGTTGCAGGACGACCCGCTCTACATCGAGTTCAAGCGCGACCCGGACGTCATCTGCTACGAGTACGCCGACCAGATACCGGACGCCTTCGAGGTGGACTGGGAGACGATGCTGGAGAAGACGCTGAAGGGCCCCATCGAGCGCATCACGGAAGCGCTCGGCGTCACGTGGGACGAGGTCGAGTCGGGACAGACCCAGACCGGCCTCGGCTCCTACATGTAGGCGGGCGAACGACTAAGCCGGCGCGGCGCCTACGCTCGTGTGGGTGACACCCATGGGAAAGAAACTCCTGATGGTCGTCGGTGACTTCGGCGAGGACTACGAGATCATGGTGCCGTTTCAGGCGCTTCAGGCAGTCGGCCACGAGGTCGACGCCGTCTGCCCCGAGAAGGCGGCCGGGGACGCCGTGAAGACGGCGATTCACGACTTCCGGGGCGACCAGACCTACCTCGAGGAGCGCGGCCACGACTTCCAGCTGAACGCGACGATGAGCGACGTCGACCCCGCCGACTACGACGGCCTCGTCGTGCCGGGCGGGCGCGCCCCCGAGTACTTGCGGACGCACGAGATCGTCCTCGACACCGTCCGGCACTTCTTCGAGACGGAGAAGCCGGTGGCGGCGCTCTGCCACGGCCCGCAGATCCTCGCGGCCGCGGGCGTCCTCGAGGGCTACGAGATGACGAGCTATCCGGCGGTCCGTCCGGAGTGCGAGGCCGCCGGCTGCTCGTGGGTGGACGAGGTGACGACGGACGGTAACCTCGTGACGGGGCAGGCGTGGCCGGACCACCCGGAGTGGATCGCGCAGTACCTCGACCTGCTCGGCGACGACGAACCGCGCGACTGAGGCAGGGGTTTCCAGAACCGAAAAACGTTTTTTCTCTCTGCGAACTCAAGGGGGTAGAATGCGTAACCTTAATCCCGCGCGCGGGCGTTGTTGAGAACGACATAACCAATGGCTACGATCGAACTCAAGAACGTCCACGCGGAAGTCGCCGAGGGGGACGAACAGATCCTTCACGGCGTCGACCTAGAGGTCTCCTCCGGCGAGATCCACGCCCTGATGGGGCCGAACGGGAGCGGGAAGTCCACCACGTCGAAGGTCATCGCCGGCCACCCCGCCTACGAGGTCACGGAGGGCGAGATCCTCCTCCACCTCGAGGAGGGCGACTTCGACGACGTCGAGGCGGTCCCCGAGGACGCCCGCACGTGGAACCTCCTCGAACTCGAACCGAACGAGCGCGCCGCGCTCGGCGTCTTCCTCGCCTTCCAGTATCCCGCAGAGATCGAGGGCGTCACGATGACGAACTTCCTCCGCACCGCGCTGAACGCGAAGGTCGAGGAGCGCGAGGAGCTGCTCTTCGGCGAGGACGAGGAGGAGGACGAAGAAGAGGACGCGGGCTACGAGACCTCCCCGATGGAGGGGCCCGCCGACGAGGGCGAGATCGGCGTCGCCGAGTTCCAGCAGAAGCTCAAGGAGACGATGGAGCTCCTCGACATGGACGAGAAGTTCGCCCACCGATACCTCAACGCCGGCTTCTCCGGCGGTGAGAAGAAACAGAACGAGGTCCTGCAGGCGGCCCTGCTCGAGCCCACCATCGCGGTGCTCGACGAGATCGACAGCGGTCTCGACATCGACCGCCTTCAGGACGTCGCGAACGGCATCAACGCCCTTCGCGACGAGCAGGGCACCGGCGTCCTGCAGATCACGCACTACCAGCGCATCCTCGACTACGTCGAACCCGACACCGTCCACATCATGCTCGACGGCGAAATCGCCATGGAGGGCGGTCCGGAACTCGCCGAGAAGCTCGAGGACAAGGGGTACGACTGGGTGCGCGAGCAGGTCTACAACGCGGCTTAAGATACAATCATGAGTTCAGAAGAGAACCTACAAGAGACCGACACCGAGGCGCGCTTCGAGTTCAAGAAGGAGCAGCATTCGGCCTTCCAGTCCGAGAAGGGACTGACCGAGGAGACCATCCGACTCATCTCCGAGGACAAGGACGAACCCGACTGGATGCTCGAGCGCCGCCTCCGCGCGCTCAAGCAGTACAAGAAGATGCCGATGCCGACGGATTGGCCGGGCCAGCCCGACCTCTCCGAACTCGACGTCGAGGAGATCGTCCCGTACATCCGCCCCGACGTCGAGACGCGCGGCGGCGCGGAGAACTGGGAGGACCTCCCGGACGAGATTCAGGACACCTTCGAGAAACTCGGTATCCCGGAGGCCGAGCGCGAGGCGCTCAGCGGCGTCGGCGCGCAGTACGAGTCCGAGGTCGTCTACCAGAACATGCAGGAGCGCTGGGAGGAGAAGGGCGTGGTCTTCTGCAACATGGACGAGGCCGTCCAGGAGCACGAGGAACTCGTCAAGGAGCACTTCATGACGAAGTGCGTCCCCGCCAGCGACAACAAGTTCGCGGCGCTCCACGGCGCGGTCTGGAGCGGTGGCTCGTTCGTCTACATCCCCGAGGACGTCACGGTGAACATGCCCGTGCAGGCCTACTTCCGGATGAACTCGGAGGGGATGGGTCAGTTCGAGCACACGCTCATCATCGCCGAAGAGGGCTCCGAGGTCCACTACATCGAGGGCTGTAGCGCGCCGAAGTACGGCACGCACAACCTCCACAGTGGCGGGGTCGAAGTCTTCGTGAAGGAGGACGCCCACGTGCAGTACTCGACCGTGCAGAACTGGTCGAAGAACACGTTCAACCTCAACACGAAGCGCGCCATCGTCGAGGAGAACGGCACGATGGAGTGGGTCTCGGGCAGTATGGGCTCGAAGGCCACGATGCTCTACCCGTGTACCATCCTCAAGGGTCGTGGCGCGACGGACAACCACATCACCATCGCCTTCGCGGGCGAGGGGCAGGACATCGACACCGGCGCGAAGGTCTACCACAACGCGCCCGACACGAAGTCCACCATCGAGTCCAAGTCCATCAGCAAGGACGGCGGCCGCACGAACTACCGTGGCCTCGTCCACATCGCGGACGGTGCCGAGGACTCCTCGACGTCCGTCGAGTGCGACGCGCTGATGTTCGACAACGAGTCGACCAGCGACACCATGCCGTACATGGAGATCAACGAGTCCAAAGTCGACGTCGCCCACGAGGCGACGGTCGGGAAGATCGGCGACGAGGACGTCTTCTACCTCCAGAGCCGCGGCCTCGACGACGACGACGCGAAGCAGATGATCGTCGCCGGCTTCATCGAGCCGATCACGGAAGAACTGCCCATCGAGTACGCCGTCGAGCTCAACCGCCTCATCGAGCTCGAGATGGAGGGGAGCCTCGGGTAACATGAGCGGAGCGAAACAGTTCCACGCCGGCATCGACGTGGAGACGGTCGAGCGGATCGCCGAGGAGCGCAACGAGCCGAAGTGGCTCCGCGCGAAGCGCCTCGACGCCCTCGAAGCCCTCTCCGACCTCGACTACCCGGACGTCATCCAGACGCCGGGCCGGACGTGGACGAACCTCGCGGACCTCGACTTCGAGGCGCTCGTCGAGCCGTTCGACCAGACCGAGGAGAAGGACTGGGTCGCGGACGACCAGGCGACCGTGGTGCCGTTCCACGAGGCGCTGAACGACGCGGACCTCGAAGAGCTCGTCAAGGAGCACTTCGGGAGCGTCGTCGACCCCGAGGAGAACCGCCTCACGGCGCTCTCCACCGCGCTCTTCACGACCGGGACGGTCATCTACGTCCCCTCGAACGTCGACGCCGAGGACGTGAAGATCCGGACGACGATGAACGGGACGTCCCTGTTCAACTACACGCTCGTCGTCACCGACCAGAACGCCTCCGTCACCATCCTCGAGCGACAGGAGACGGGGAACGAGGCGAACGACTCCGACGAGCGCTACTACTCAGGCATCGTCGAAGTCGCCGCCGGCGAGAACGCCTACGTCCAGTACGGCTCGCTCCAGGACTTCGATCAGTCCACGTACAACTACACGCTGAAGCGCGGCGTCACCGACACGTACTCGACGCTGAACTGGATCGAGGGCAACCTCGGCTCCCGCCTCACGAAGACGGGGGTCTCCACCCTGCTCGAGGGCGAGTCCTCGGAGACGAAGATCGTCGGCGCGTTCTTCGGCCACGAGGACCAGCACTTCGACCTCGACTCGAAGGTCTGGCACCGCAACGAGCACACGACCGCGGACCTCGTGACGCGCGGCGTCATCGACGACGAGGCGCGCAGCGTCTACGAGGGCGTGCAGGACGTCGGTCGCGACGCGTGGGACACCTCGAGCTACCAGCGCGAGAACACGCTGATGCTCAGTGACGAGTCCGAGGCCGACGCCTCGCCGAAACTCATCATCAACAACCACGACACCGAGGCGAGTCACTCCGCGACGGTCGGCCAGATCGACCAGGAGGACCTCTTCTACATGGAGGGACGCGCCATCCCCGAGCAGACCGCGAAGAACATGCTCGTCGAGGGCTTCTTCGTTCCCGTCCTCGAGGAGGTCGAGGTCGACGAGCTCCGCGAGGACCTAGAGGAACGCATCGCGGAACTCCTCCGCGAGTAAGCGCGACGACCCGCCGTTCTCTCCTCTCTCCGTTCTGCCGTCTCTCGGTTCTCAACGCTCCTCGCCCGGAGTGGCGACGCCCGCTCGGACAGGGGGCGTGGACCGACGCGCGTCCGGCCGTATCGGGCGCGACGCCGCCGGTCGAAGGTTAAAGCCTTACGTACTCGCGGCCCAAGTACCGGATATGCGATTGGGAACGCACGGAGAGGGAGCACCGTGAGCGTCGCGCCGCGCGTCGGCTCGGACGGCCAGCTCGCCCGGCTCCTCCAGATCGGGATCGTGCTGGAGGAGGTGGTGGAGGCGCGTGCGTACGAGCACTACCAGCGCCTGCCGGACGCGGAGCGCGACACCCGCATCGAGGAACTCCTCGAGGAGGCCCGCGAGGAGTCCGCAGAGCACCGCGAGCGTCTCGAGGACCTCGTCGAGCGCCTCGACTGCGACGAGGACGCCACCGTGGACGTCACGGACCTCGTGCGCGAGCACTACGGGCGGACGGACCCCGAGGACTTCGACGGCGTTCTCTACGACCAGTTGAACGGGGAGGAGACCGCGTACAAGTTCTACGACGACCTCATCGAGGCCGTCGAGGCGAGCGACGCGACGTTCGGTATCGAACGCGAACTACTGCTCTCGACGCTCCGGGAGATCCGCGCGGCGGAGGCCGAGGGCGTCGAAGCGGTCGCTGCACTGATGGAGTCCCGCGCATGAACGCTCACACAACCACGGAGGCCGCATCGTGAACACCGCCGACCAGTACCTGAAAGCCGTCTTCCTCGTCCAGCGCCTCGAGGACGGGCCGGCGTCGACGGGCGCGCTCGCGGACAGACTCGGTGTCAGCCCGGCGTCCGCGAACGAGATGGTCGGGAAGCTCGCGGACCGCGGCCTCCTCGAGCACGAGAAGTACAAGGGCGCGACGCTGACGGACGACGGCGAGGCGCGCGCCCGCGACGCGCTCGCGACCTACTGCGTCCTCGAGCGCTTCCTCGCGAACGTCCTCGACGTCGAGGAGTACCGGGCGGAAGCCGGCCAGCTCGAGGCGGTTATCGACGAGACGGTCGCGGACCGCCTCGACATGATCATCGAGCGCGAACCCGACTGCCCGAACTGCTTCGACGCCGACGCGGACGCCTGCTCGCACCTCGTCGAGGAACTCGGCGAGGCGGACGCCGGCACGGAAGCCGGCGACTGACTCGGCGTCCGCCTCGCGGCGTGCACGACGCGCGACTCTCGGTACTCCCTTCTCCACCGGACTCCCGACTGATGAGACCCCCACGTCCGCGCGACGCGAAGAGTAACCCCTTAGTAGCACTCGGCCACACTATCGAAGTGAGTCCCGTAGCATCCGTCGCAGAGGTGGCGTCGCATACGGGACGAGAGGCGGAGCGCAGTCCCGTGGTGTAGTGGCCAATCATAGCGGCCTTTGGACGTGTTCGGTTCCGGCCGACACGGAAGAGAGCCGTTGACGGCGGTTCGAATCCGCCCGGGACTATAGGCGGGTTCTGACGTTTCTGCGACCGCTCTAGAAGTGCATCCCGGTGCCGTCGGCGTCAACGTGGACGGTGTCGAGTTCGGGTATCTCCTACGGGAGGCGGGCTTGGATGGCTTGGACGGTCATCGGGGAGATACCGCATCCCGAGCACGCGCCGCCGAGGGCGAGCCGGACCTCGCCGGAATCAGCGTCGACGGCGTCGACGCCGGCCGTCCCGCCGTGCATCGAGATCGGGGGGAAGTTGCGCGCGAGGAACGTCTCGACGCGCTCGCGGAGGTCGGCTTCGGCGTCGACGCCGACGCCGCCGTCGGTTTCGTGCTCGATGCTCATACGTTCCCCTCGGTGCCCGGGACGCATAGCCGTATCGCCGGGAGCGGAGCGGGCAGACTTATGTGCCTCGTCGCTGTGGCATGCGGGTATGAGCGTACTGCGTACACTCTGGAAGCTGGCGCGAACCGGGTTCGTGCTCGTCGGCCTCCTCGCCGTCGGGTTCGTCGTTCTCTCCTACGGCTGGAACGGCGAGCCGCCCGAGCTCTCGCTGGAGTAGCGGACGCACTCCCGCCCGACGCGGCGCGCGCCGCGAGAGGGCGCGTGACTGCACCGCTCGATTGATGGCCTTTTCTTCGCGCGGACCGTTCGAGGAGTCATGTCCACGCTTTCGTCGCTCCCGAGTCGCCCGCTCACGACCACCGAAGTCGCCGCGCTCAACGACGCCGACGCCTTCGACCTCGTCGTCCCCGTCGAGCGCGAGGAAGCCGTCCGCACCGAGGACTCCGAGGCCGTCGAGGTCACCGAAGCGCTCGTGCTCGCCGCCGGCGACTGGGTGAAGGGCGTCGTCCACGAAACCGACGGTTGGCGCGTCGTCGAGCACGTCGACATCGAGGGCGATGACCGGACCGAGGCGATGCTCACCTGCGAGGAAGCCGTCGAAGACGCCCGCAAGCCCGGCGAGCGCGCCGACCTCGACACCTGATTTTCCGGGGGTCGTCGCCTGCAAAAGGCTAAAGAGCGAAACCGGCCTCTATTGAGACAACAATGACAACGCGACACGAACCCCCACCGGAGGTGACGGCATGGGTGTCGAGATAAAGGAATCGGGCGTCTCCGAGGACGACCTCGCGGCGATGGAGGACTTCGTCTACGACTACCTCGCCGCCAGCGTCGAGAACGAGGACGACGGCGGCCGGATGCGCTGGTATCCGTGGCACTCCGCCGAGTACCGTTTCAACCACATCGTCAACGTCCGCGAACTCGCCGCCGACATCGCCGAGAAGGAGGGCGCGGACGTCGACGTCGTGCGCGTCGCCGCGCTGTTCCACGACATCGCGAAGCTCGACGCCGACCAGGAGGTCCACGCGGAGGAGGGCGCGCGCGTCGCGCGCCAGTACCTCGAGACGCACGGCGAGTATCCGGCGTCGTTCGTCGACCGGGTCTGTCGCGCGGTCGAACGCCACTCGCACACGGACGACCTCTCGGATCTCGACTTGGAGAGTCGCTGTCTCGTCGAGGCGGACATGCTCGATAAGGTCGGCGCGAACGGCACCGCACTCATGCTCCTGCGGATGGGCTACGAGGCGCGCACCCACATGGACGCCGCCGAGATGGTCGAACGCGTCCTCGAACGAGGCCGCGACGCCGAGTCGCGCGTGCACAGCGACACCGCCGAGTCCATCGCCCACCAGCGCCTCAAGCGCGTGCGCTGGTTTCGCGAGTGGCTCGAGGGCGAAGTCCCGGGGATGGACTGAGCGCTACAGGAGCACCGGGAGCGAGCCCGCGACGAACAGCACGCCGAAGGCGACGAGTACGACGGCGCTCGCGTAGCCGACGACGCGTTCGAGCGACGCCACCTTCTCGCCCGCCGCTCGGAGCGTCGCCGGGAAGCCCGTGATCCAGATGAGGATGCCGCCGAAGAAGCCGACGATGGTGAGCGCGCCGTTCGACACGGTGAGCGCGTAGCCGAACGCCTCGACGGTGCCGGGGTCGAGCAGCGCGACGCCCGCCGTCAGCCACCAGACGACCTGCATCGGGTTCGTGAGCGCGGCGAGGAACGTCTTCCGGAAGCCCGCACCGGAATCGGTGCGTTCGGCGCCGGCGTGCGCGCTCCGCGCGGCACCGTACGCGAAGTAGCAGAGGAGCACCCCGCCTGCGACCTTCATCGCTGCCTGGAGCGTGGGCGCGTGCTGGAGGAACGCGACGACGCCGCCGTACGCGAGGCCGAAGAACACGGCGTCCGCCGCCATCGCGCCGAGGCCCGCGCGGAAGCCGGCTTTCCACCCGCGAACGACCGTCTCGTTCGCGATGAGGGCGTTCATCGGACCGGGTGGCGCGGCGAGCGAGAGGCCGAGCGCCACGCCGGCGAGCAGAGAGAGAAGCGCCATACCCGCGTGTAGGTGCCAGATTGCGAAAACGCCTGCGTTCGCGTGTCGCCGCTAGCGGTGGCTGGCGTAGCCGTAGCCGACGATGGCGATCGCGAGCGCGAGTGCGCCGAAGAGGGCGTTCTCGCCGACGACGCCGAGTTCGACGACGCCGAACGCGACGAAGACGACGGCGGCCGCCACCTCGATGTACGCGGTCGGGAGGAGGCGTTCGACGCGTTCGCCGAGGAAGGCGTCGATTCCGGTGCGGATGCCGAGCGCCGCGATGACGCCGAGGAAGACCGGGACCGGTGCGTCGGGGAACGTCGCGGCGAGGTTGATGGTGAGTAGCTGGGTCTTGTCGCCGACCTCGGCGAGGACTATGAAGCAGAACGCGGTGGCGACCGGCCCGTAGCCGCGCGTGTAGCGCGCGACGCGGTCCGGGAGCATCGCGACCGTCCCGCCGTCGGCGGACGCGCCGGGGACGCCGCCGCGCCGATAGCGACCGTACACGGTGTACGCCGTCCAGAGGCCGAACGCGAGGAAGAGCACGCCCGTCACGGTGCCGATGGCGCCCTGCGGGAGGACGCGCGTCACCCACGCGCCGAACGCGACTTCGAGCGCGCTCCACCCCGCGAACGCCGCCATCGCGCCGGCGAAGACGCGTTTGGCGTCGTATCGGCTCGCGAGCGTGATGACGACGAGTTGGCCCTTGTCGCCGAAGGTCGCGAGGAAGTTCGCGAGGAAGGCCGCGAGGAAGGGCCCGTAACCGGCGTAGCGCTGGATGACGGCGTCGAGGCCGTTACCGGCGGCGAGCGGGAGCGCGTGCATCTACGCGGGCACCTCGTCCGCGTCGGCGTCCTCGGGGGCGCGCACGCGGATCGCGGACGCGATGCTCGTCGGGAGATGGACGTCCCGGTCGTCGACGCGCACCGTGATGAGGTCGATGGGTGCGATGTCGACGACGTCGAGGCGTGCGCCGGGCTCGACGCCGCGCGCCGCGAGGTAGTCGAGGTGGTCGTCGTCCCGGTCGCTGACGCGCGCGACGACGACGGTGTCGCCCTCGGAGACGGAGGCGAGCGCGACGGTGTCGTCGTCCGCGAGCGGTGCGAGGTCCTCAGTGGGGATGGGGTCGCCGTGGGGGTCGACGCGGGGGTCGCCGAGCGCCGCCGCGACGCGGCGCTCGAACTCCTCGCTGATGTGGTGTTCGAGGGCGTCGGCTTCCTCGTGGACCTCGCTCCACTCGTAGTCGAGGTGTTCGGCGAGGTAGGACTCGATGAGGCGGTGGTGACGCAGCACCTCGAGCGCGACCGTCTCGCCCTCCTCGGTGAGCTCGACGCCCTTGTACTTCTCGCGGTCGAGGAGGCCGCGCTCTTCGAGCTTCTCGATCATGCTCGTCACCGTCGGCGGCGTCACGCCCAGGTACTCCGCGAGCGCCGACGTCCGAACGGGTGCACCGTCCTCGCGCTCGAGGACGTAGACGGCCTTCAGGTAGTCTTCCATGACGTCACTCAGCATCACTACCCTCGATTAGCCCCGTCTAAACCTTAGTTTTGACGCCCGTTCAGATGCCCTTGCCCATCAGATGCGAGCGGAGGATATCGTCGTCCTTGCTCCCCGCGCCCGCGTTCACGAGCACGAGCACGTCGTCCGACGCGAAGGCGTCGCGTTCGGCGAGCGCGTACGCCGCCGCGACCGACGCGCCGCTGGACGCGCCGAGTTCGAGGCCGGCGGATTCCGCGAGCGACGTCGCGCCCTCCAGAATCTCGGGGTCCGGCGCCGCCACCGCGTCGCCCCCCGTCTCGCGGACGGCCGCCAGAGCGAGCGCGCTCCCCGTCGGGTCGGGGATCTCGATGCGCCCGCAGATGGTGTCCGGGGCCTCCCACGGCTCGTGGCCGTCGCGGCCCTCCTCGAAGGCGCGCACGATCGGCGCACACCCCTCCGCCTGCGCGGCGTGAACCGCCGGCACCGAATCGACGAGCCCGAGGTCGGCGAACTCGCGTGCGGCCGTGGCGATCGCGTGGAGACCCGCGCCGCGCCCCGTCGGATGAACGACGTGGTCGGGCGCCGACCAGTCGAGCGCCTCGGCGACCTCGAAGTACGCCGTCTTCAGGCCCTCGTGCGCGAACGGCGTCGAGAACACCTGCACCGGGTGCCAGTCGTCGTGCTCCGCGACCGCGTCCGCGAACGCCGCGTCCGCGTCGCCGATACGCCCCTCCACGACCGACATGTCCCCGCCGTGGACGTTGACCATCGCCTTGTTCGTGAAGCTCGCGCGCGTCGGCACGAACGTGTGGCTCTCGAGGCCCGCGCGCGCCGCGTACGCCGCCGCCGACTGGCCGTCGTCGCCCGTCGACGCCAGCGCCACGTCCGTCGCGCCCGCCTCGCGCGCCGCCGTCGCCGCCACCGACTGCGCGCGGTCGTCGATCGTCCCCGTCGGGTTGCGGCCCTCGTCCTTCACGTACACCGCCTCGACGCCGAACTCGGCGGCGAGCTCCGGCACCGGAACGAGCGGCGTCCCGCCCTCGTTCGTCGTCACCGCCGCCTCGCGCGCGAACGGCAGGAGCTCGCGATAGCGCCACTGCGAGCGCTCGGACCGGTTCTCGAACGTCTCGCGCGAGACGTCGAGCGCGTCGAGGTCGTACTCGACGTCGAGGATGCCCCCGCAGTCGGGACAGCGGCCCGTGGCCGCCGCCGCGTCGAACGACTCGTCGCAGTCCGTACACGTCACGCCAGCGAGCGCCGGGTTCGTCTCCATGTCTCGACGTTGCGCGAGGCGGGCGTTAAGCCCTGCCCTTTCTCTCACTACACCGGTGGCTCTTTGCCCCTCAGGGCCGACTGCCAGCGTATGACGGACGTCCTCGCGGACAAACGGACCGCGACGCGGTTCCGCGTGCTCGTCGAGATCGCGGACCGCCAGCCCGCGGTCAGTCAGGGGGAGATCGCCGACGCCGTCGGCGTCACGACGCAGGCGGTCAGCGAGTACATCCGCGACCTCGTCGACGACGGCCTCGTCGAGAAGGAGGGGCGCTCGCGCTACCGGGTCACCAAGGAGGGCGTCGACTGGCTCCTGCGCACCGCCGACGACGTCCGACGCTACGCCGACCGCGTCACCGAGGACGTCCTCGGGAGCGTCCACGAGGACGCGGCGATCGCCGTCGACGACGTCGAAGCGGGCGACAGCGTCACGCTCACGATGCACGAGGGGCTCCTGCACGCCGACCCGGACGGCGAGGGCTCCGCGTCCGGCGTCGCCACCACGGACGCCGCCGCCGGCGAGGACGTCGGCGTCACCGGCTTCGAGGGCATCATCGACCTCGAACCCGGCGCCGTCACCGTCTACCAGGTCCCGCCCGTCCGCACCGGCGGCAGCGGTGCCGTCGACCTCGGGGCGCTCGCGGACGCCGTCGCCGACGCCGACCTCGTGCTCGCGACCGGTATCGAGGCCGTCGTCGCCCTCCGGCGCGCCGAGCACCCGCCCAGCGTCACGTTCGCCGTCGGCGAAGTCGCCGCCGCCGCCGCCGGGCGCGGCCTCGACGTCGTCGTCGTCGCAACCGCCGACGCCGTCGGCCGCGTCACCGACCCCCTCCGCGACGCGGACGCCCGCTACGAGGTCGCGGACCTCTCCTAGGACAACACGGAAAGCCCGCGACGCCCTACTTCCGGGTCGTGCTCTCCGATACGCCCGGCATCCACCACGTCACCGGACTCGCCGGCGACGCACAGGCGAACCTCGACTTCTACACCGAGGTGTTGGGCCTCCGGCTCGTCCGGCGCACCGTCAACCTCGAGGACGTCCTCCAGTACCACCTCCTCTTCGGGAACGCCGACGGGTCGCCCGGTACCGTCTACACGAGTTTTCCCGCTCGCGAGGCCGAGGACGGACGCGTCGGCCCGCCACAGCCCGCGAGCATGGCGTTCGCCGTCCCCGAGGACTCCCTCGGCTACTGGCGCGAGCGCCTCGCCGACTGCGGCGTCGCGTCCGAGGAAGAGACGCGCTTCGGGCCGGACGCCCGGTACGCTGACGACGCGAGTCCCGCGCCGCGCGCGGAAACGGCGCTCCGGTTCAGCGACCCCGACGGCACCCGCATCGAACTCGTCGAGGCCGACCAGCCGGTCGAGCCGTGGACGAGTCGCGTCCCCGAGGCGCACGCAATCAGGGGCTTCTTCGGCGTCGCCGTCCTCTCCGTCGAGCCCTACGCGACCGCGAGCGTCCTCGATACCCTCGGGTTCGACCTCGTCGCACAGGACGGCGACCGGATACGCTATCGCGCCCCCGGGGACGTCGGCGCCACGATCGACGTCCTCGACCGCGACGTCCCGTTCGGCCGCGAGGGCGCGGGCGTCCTCCACCACGTCGCCGTCCGCGTCGCCGACGAGGCCGAGCTCCACGAGTGGCGCGACCTCTTCGCCGAGCGCGACCTCCGCGTCTCGCGCGTCAAGGACCGCCACGTCTTCCACTCGCTCTACGTCCGCGAACCCGGCGGCATCCTCTTCGAACTCGCCACGGACGGCCCCGGCGTCACCGTCGACCAGCCCCGCGAACGGCTCGGCGAGGAGCTCGTCCTCCCCGGCCGCTACGAGGAGGACCGCGACCTCGTCGAATCGCAACTCCCCGCACTCGACTACACGCCGTGAGCGAGCGCTTCCTCCCGACGACGCCCGAGGACCCCCACCGCGACCAGCCGCTCGTCACCAGCGGCGCGCCGCTCCCCGCCGCCGAGGTCGGCGTCATCCTCCTGCACGGCCGCGGCGAGTCCGCGACGAGCATCACGCGCATCGCCGAGGAGTTCTACCGCCACGGCGTCGCCTTCCTCGCGCCCCAAGCCGCGAAGTACACGTGGTATCCGCACGCCTATGAGGCGCCCGTCGATGCGAACGAGCCGTGGCTCACCTCCGGCGTGGACGCCGTCGCGCGCGCCGTCGACACCGCCGGCGACGCCGGCCTCTCCCCCGAGACCCTCGTCGTCTTCGGCTTCAGTCAGGGCGCCTGTCTCGCCGCCGAGTTCCTCCGCCGACGGCCGCGACGCTACGGCGGCGCGTTCGTCCTCGCGGGCGCACTCCCCGGGGGCGACGCGTGCGAGGTGGCGGGGTCGCTCGACGGGACGCCGGTCTTCTGCGGCGTCGGCGAGAACGACCCCGAAGTCAGCGTCGACGCCGTCGAACGCACCGGCGACGCCCTCGCGGAACTGGGTGCGGACGTCACGCTCGAGACGTACCCCGACGCCCCACACCGCATCACCGACGGCGAGATGGCCGCCGTCGAGGCGCGACTCGACGACCTGCTCGAAAAGTAGCCCGTTACCCGATGTAGCGCAGGTCCTCGTCCGCGCCCGCGCTCGGCCCCTGCTCCATCTGCTGCATCTGCTCGACGACGTCCTCCATCTCGTCGGCGCGCTCGTCGAGCGCCTCGAAGTCCACGGTGAGTCCGAGGAGGTTCTCCAGCACCTCGAGGACGGCGCGCGCGCTCTTCGGGTCGACGAGGTAGCCGGACGTCTCGCCCATCAGGCAGGCGGCCTCGAAGCCGCGCTCCGCGCCGAGCCCCACGAGGAGGCCGGACGTCCCGACGATGCCGCCGGAGGGCTCCTCCGCGCGGAACTCCACGCCGGCGTCCTCGAGGGCGTCCTTCTGTGCCTCGTCGCCGACCGCGCCGACGACCGCGTGGTCCTCGACGAGTTCACCCGTCGGGACGCCGCCGAGCGCGTACACGTCGGTGACGCCGAACTCGTCGGCGACGTCGAGGAACGCGTCCGTCAGCCGGTAGTGGCCCCGGTTGTCCGTCGCCTGATGATCGCCCGTCAGCACGAGGAGGTCGCGCTCATCGGACTCGATCGCGTGGAACTCGGCGTCCGCGAGCGAGGCGATGCTCTCCTCGCTCACCGTCACCTGCGGCGGGAACAGCTCGGAGTGCACGCGGCGTACGAGCGTCGACTCCGACTCCTCGACGAGATGCTCGGCGACGAGTTTCCCGACGTGTCCCACACCGGGAAGCCCCTCGACGAGAACCGGGTCGTCCAACTCTACGTCCGCGACGACCTCGATGTCGACTTCGTCCATGCGTCCTAGTCGCGGACGCGGCGCTTAAGTTTGCGTCGGTACTCACCGTACGGGTCGTCGGGGTCGAACGGCGCGGGCGCGGAGTTCTCCGTCTGCTCGCCACACTCCGGACAGGTCGCAGAAAGCGTGTAAACCGGGTCGTCGTGCTCGCGGCAGATCCGGATGTCCGAGTGCACGAGCCTACGCTTCTTCTTCGAGTTGTCGCTCGCGGTGGAACTCGCCCGCGCCACCGCGCGACTCGATGTCGTCTGCCGCGCGCGCGGCCGCAGCCTCGAGTTCGTCCTCGGCGGTCTTGTAGGTCGGCGCCTCGACGCGGATGCGGTACTCGGGCGCGCCGACGTACGTCACTTCGAGGTCGGCTTCCTCGGGGACCACGTCCTCGTTCTCCGCCGCCTTCAGCGACTCCTTGATGTCGTCGACGCCGTCGGGCGCCGGCGACTCGAGGTGGACGTAGCCCGTCACCGTGACGTAGGGGACGGAGACGTTCTCGCGGGCCGTCGAGACGACGGCGTCGACCTCGTCCTCCTCGAGGTCGAGCCCCTCAAGGGCCTCGGCGCCGTGGATGGCGGCCTGCTCGAAGCCGTCGTAGAGCGAGCCGAACTCGGCGACGAGCTCGTCCGCGACGTCGCGGAACTGCTCGTCGGAGACCTCCTCGCCGAAGGCGAGTTCCATCCACTTGTCCGCCTTCTGCTCGTTCTTCCAGTCCTGGATGGCCTCCGAGCGCTGGTGGTCGTTGACGTCCTTGATCGAGAGGTCGATCTGCTGGGAGGAGCGGTCGATGTCGAGGACCTTCGCCACGACGGTCTGCCCCTCGCGGACGTGGTCGCGGACGTTCTTGATCCAGCCGCTCGCGACCTCGCTGATGTGGACCAGCCCGCGCTTATCGCGGTACTCCTCGAGGTCGACGAAGACGCCGAAGTCCTCGATCTCGTCGACTTTCCCGACGACGAGTTCGCCCGGCTCGGGCCAGCCCTCGTACTTCATCGGGCCTCGACGGTCTCCGTGACCTCGCCTTCGAGGACCGCCTTCCCGCCGGTCGGGCGCGCGAGCGTCGTGCCGCAGACGGCGCACGCGACCGTCGAGGAAGCCTTCTCGAAGACGATCTGTTCGTTCTCACAGTCCGGGCATTGAACGCGGAAGAAGTTTCCAGACATGGATTACTCCTGGAACTCCAGCTTGCCGGCGCGCCATCCCTCGCGGAGGTGGGCCTTACCGCATTCGCTGCAGCGGTATTTGAGGTCCGTCTTCTTCGTGGGCTTGTCACCACCCGGGACCTTACTGAACTTGCCGGCGTTCCCGATCCGGGAGGTCTGGCGCTTGCGCTGGCGGCCCTGCACCTTCGTCATACCGGAGGTGCGGCCGGAGCGGACGCGCTCGACCTCGTGTTCGTGATGCTCGTTGCAATGCGGGCAGTAGGTGTTGAATCGTCGTGGCATCTGCATAGCGAATCAGCTCTGTTGCTCACGGGTTCGATTCGGACGCTTAAAATGGACACGGTTCGGCCCCGACGGTCGACGGTGCAGCCGGCGCTTCACACAGCCGTAATTATTTGTGGGCATCTGCCACCATCGTGTTTAGTTAAGCGAATTCCACCAGACGGCGAAGGCTTGCAACCACGTTTCGGCGGTCGCCGG
>NZ_BMPF01000007.1 GCF_014647455.2 Halarchaeum grantii
ACCAATCTTACAAGAGACACTCGCTACCGCTACACAACCGAGGTGTGAGGCTTAACTAAAGACGGATGGCTAGCATACCTACAGCAATTCTCCGATACAGAAGCTGCGGCCAGTGCATTGGAATCACTTCAGCAAGGTCGGGTTTCACAGGAAGGGACACAGGACTTCAACACTCGAACGTGGCAGCAGATCTACTACTATCAAGATTTGACCGCAGCTGGTAGTGATAGTGGATATCTCCGGTATCGCGAAGAAGACGGTATGGTGTTCAATTCCGAAGGTGGTGTAACCCGTGAGGCAAATGGTCTTTCCAAGATTGTGGGTGGAAATCGATCCGAACCAAACCTGAGTGGAGACGTTGTCTACGCCTATTTAATCCAGGCTGAAGATTGCCTCATTACTGTTTCCCCATCTTTGACGGCTTGGGGAGAACGAAAAGAAGGGACGGAAGACGTCATCCAGTACTCTTGGCTATCGTCTGCAGTTAAGTCAGAGTAATCTTCTTCACGCCTGTGATGGTGTTCAGCTGTTCAATCCATATTCAACAGATACCTGTATAATCAGGATCACAGTGAGCAGGACGGCCATCAGAGTACCTACGATCAAAGCACACCAGTTTACGAGGCGGGAGTCACTCTGATAGAGATTAGCCGAGACGATACGTTCGGAGAGTGGGGCGAAAGGACGAAGCGAGAGCGTACCCCGGCTGTACGCACCACTATCAACAGCGATATGTAGTAGCCACACTCCGCCGGTTGTTCCTGCGATGAATGTGGCGAGGATATCCCAAGACGGGGGGACTAGAAGCGTTTGTGCAAAGATCCGCTGTAGCTGTGCGCCCGTTCCCAAAACTAGTAGGTAGACGACTGGCACAAAGCTGATCGGGGTGAGTACGCTGTGGAGTAGTCCTCGTCGCTGTAGACCAGTTAGTGTCTCAAGCGTGTTCGGTAAGGCTGCCGTCACCACACCAAGACTGAGACATCCATATAACGCGAGTATGGTAAGCAGCGTTGGTTGGACAAGATCAGCACCCAGAAGAACGATACCACCACTGGAGATTGTCGCAAGTGAAACTCCACGATGGCCCCAGTTATTCATCTACCGCGACTTTTGAATGGACCAGCAAAAAGCCTCGCCTGAAATCGGATGTGGTTGCCGTTGTGACGGTATCCTGAGTTTTGGATCAAGAATGTGGACGTGGGAAGCCTACGGATTCAGTGATGTGGTTGAACCAGTTGTTGTCTCGTTCTCGGGAAGCGGATATTCTACTGGTCCGGCTACGACATCTCCCTCATACATTATCGTGACATTAACTGGCTCGGAGGCTTGGGATGGGATAGAGACCTCGGTTGCAATCTCCCCAGTACGACTGACGGTGCTCGTATATCGCGAGAGAAACTGGAAATCTTCAGTTGATGAAGACGCCTCAACGACGAGAGGGGTTCCTGCTGCGTAGTTCGTCTGAGCAGATACTGAGATCGAATTGTTGGAATTAGATATTGAGAGGTTGTGGATAGCTGGCTGTGACACAGTAAATGTCTTGTTAAACCTGATATGCTCTCCAGTTGGGTACGTGCGACTATCGACCTCAAGCGAGATGTTGTACGCTCCTTCCGGTAGCTGATCTGTATTCGTTACAGTACTTAAGGTATTAGCTTCGGAGGAGTAGGTCTCATTAATCGCCATCAGCGGGGAGAGTATCTGGGTATTATTACTGTGAATCTGTAAATCAACACCCGCTCCGAGGGTACCTTGTCCAGTTAGACCATATTTGATAGTCTCCGACATCTGGTAATCTCCGAGAGATATCTGAATAGTGTCCTCTGATTCATTTGAATTTTCTACTGAATACTGGAATAGCAGTGTCTCACTTGCGTTAATGACGACAGGATTGCTAAATTCGATAGATAGCTCTCCACTAGACGTTGTCTTATAACTGCTAACCTGTGGTTTTAGAGACCGGTCTATTATCCCATCAGAGTTCGTATCGATACCGATTGATCGCACGAGCTGCCGACTGTGGAATGTTGGTGTCTGCTCATAGTCAAGAGTGAGTGATTGACCTCGAACTGTCTGGTTCGGTGCTGACAGTTGAAGCGTGTGCTCCGTGTGCGCCCCAGGAGTGCTATCTGACATAAATACGGCCTTCTCGCCCGGGTTTGTCGACTGGAGCGCACTTTCGATACCGCTAAGGTGGAAGTTCGCGACCATCAAATCCCCAGTAGCAACGTCCAGTGGCTCTGTAGTGTTTTGGCTCGTGTTTTCGGCAAACCGATACTCTGCGACTACAGATGCTGGTGTCTCTCCAGAGATGGTGTAACTCGTACTTCCATAGACTGTTGGTTCAGTAATCATCATTACCGATGCAATACGCGCGGAACCAGAGGTAATAATCAGGTTATATCTTCCAGTCGGTAGCAGATCTGCCTTAACATCTGAGTTCTGGCTTGTAAATGTAATTGAGTCTTCACTTCCCCTCGTGTTGTATGCGGCTTTGGGCTGTCCTACTTTCGACGTATCCAGTTCAACTGTGACCTGCCCATCTCCATTCCCATCTCTTACTTGGAGTGTTGTAGAATAATTACCATCTGCTGACGAGATCTGCAGACTCACCTGCTCGGTATCAGAGAACTCGAGTGGTATCGTTGCGATATCGCCCTGCTGTTCAACCGTTGTCGGGTTTGAGAAACTGACTGCTGCATGTTGTGCCGTCGCAACCCCACCCGAAGCCGATGCGGCTATTAGACATAACACGACAAAGAGTGTCCGTTGCCCGGATTGTCCCCATCTATCCATACTTGTACTACTCTAGTTATGGGTAAGTACTTTCTGTCGTTTGGCTTCCTCAATAGTTGCTCAATCTGTTTTGGTAATCCGATTCCAGCTCTAGTGGATCCGGCGTACACCTCGCAGATGGGCCACTCGTGCCATCGTATCGGTCGGCGAGATTCGCTGCCGAGTTTCGGTATCCACACGGCGACTGTCACGTTTCGACGCTTTAGGCCGACATCAACGCTACGGCGACTATCGTACGACGGGTTAATCCATGGGGAGAGAGCGTCCCACTTCTTAGACAGACACGCGCACGCGAAGCATCCGCGTATCCATCATCAAGTTTTGGTTCTGCCTGCTACCATTCTCAGGAAACCAGAACCATCTTTAGCTGCTTATCACTTATTGGTACTCTTCCCTTTAGAGGATTTCAATACCACCAGGACAGTACTGAAATGCGACATACGTTAGCACTCAAAACACACAAAGCATTTACTACTGCTACCCGTTGTTATTGACGTACCCCTACCATGCCGGCAACAGCAAGTACACCACACAAATCCGGAACCGGTATCGGATCCCTGCTGGTAGAACGCTAGCGCTGGCGACTGCAACAATAACAAAAAATGTCAGACACACGTCTTAAGGTTCGCAGCCTGTTCCTGGTTGTGCTGATGGTCGGCTCCGTCTTCGGTGCCACCGTCGCATTCACCGGGGGTGCCGCTGCAGCCACTTCGAACGGTTCCTCTATTTCACCGACTACGGTGGACTCGGGGACCACGGAAACGCATAACGTTTCAATTAACGCAACCATGACGCCTGACGGTAGCTCGGACTCGGTTACGATCAACCTGCCGAGCCAGGCGTCTATTACTGGGAATTCGCTTTCGCTTGACACGAACAGCTCCCAGTTCAGTAGTGCCGGTACCAGTACCTCGAACGACCAGTCCGATCTGGTCTACACGATCTCTGACTCCAGTAACGGGAACGTCAGCTACATCAACGTCTCTGGTACTGTCACTGTCGACTGGGACTCCGTCAGCTCCCAGCAGACTGAGACGGGTTACCTCAACGTCACTGACTCGAACGGTAATGCCGTGAGCAAGTCGGTCTCGTTCACGCTCAACGCGAACACGAGCTCGAGTACCGACTCTGCACGTACCGAAACGCAGGACTGGACGTATGTCCACGACGACGAGGCCGTCTTCCAGGGTGAGGAGGATGTTCGCTTCGGTACGCCGAGCGACTATGAGAGCTCCCTGATCGGTGTGTCCGGCAACGGTGAAGGTGACACACTCGAGTCCCCGATCCCGCAGGACCAGGCAACCGGCCTGTATGACGCCAACGGTCCTGACAGCTACCGTGACGGCGTCATCGGTGTGAACGTGCGCCAGCCGCGCGTCAGCACCTTCGAGGTCCGCCTGGACCAGGACTCCGATGACATTAACGGTGGCAGCGTCACGAGCGACAACGCCAATCTCTCCGTCTACGTCCAGTACAACTACGGCGATGCGGAAGATGCTGAAGTCTCCGTAATGGACTCGTCCGGCACGGAGATTTCCAACGAAGTTATCAACGGTGACGCCACCGTTGAGAACGGTAGCGGCTACGTGAACGTTGACATCAGCGACGAGGACGCCGGTGAATACACCTTCACGGTTGAAGGTTCCGACGACCTCGACTTCGGTAGCGCTACGCAGTCCACCACGGTCGAGCTCACCGGCGAGAAGGAACTCGGTCTGAGCCTTGACCAGACATCCGTCACCCGCGGTACCAACGTCCAGTATGAGGTTACTGGCGGTACTGACGGTAGCTACCACGTCGTGACGATCGGCCAGAGCGACTTCCAGGATGACCTCTCCGAGGCGAACGCGGAGAAGATCTTCCGTAACATCGGCGACACGGACACGACTGGCATCGTCACCTCCGATGGTGACATCCAGTACGCGTACGCTGTCGTCGAGATTGATGGGACGACCGGTGTTGGCTCCATCGAGACGCAGTACCTCGACGAGTCCGACATTGACGTGAACGTCTTCGATACGGACGTTCCGGAAGATGCGAGTGCCTCTGGCGGCGCGGACGACGTGACGCTCGAGGTTACTGAGGGTGACGTCACGCTCAACTCGCCTGAAGACTCCTACGTCGTCGGCTCTGAAGTCGACGTGAATGGTACGGCAACGAGCTCCGAGAACATCGCACTCTACGTCCGCGACGGCGGTGACTGGCAGCTCCTTACGCTCGACGGTGACCGTCAGCTTAACGTTGAGTCTGACGACACCTTCGAGAAGGAAGATGTTGTGCTCTCCAACGGTGACGGTCAGGGGAACAACATCCTATCGCTGCCCGGCACCTACCGTGTCGGCGTGATTGATGCTGCTGATGCAGACATCGATGGCGACGACACCGTGGATGACTCGATTACCACGTCTGAATTCAACAGCGGTAGCAGCACCAGTAGTTCCCTCCGCGTTGTTGACGGGAACCTGACTGCGTCTATCACCACGATTAACGGTCAGATTGCGGAATCCGATGGCTCCCTTGAGATTACCGGTACTGCTTCCGGTCAGGACGAGGTTGCCGTCGTGATGGTGGACCAGCGTGGCAACACGCAGTATCAGTCGATTTCCGTTGAGGACGATCAGACGTTCAGTGAGGAAGACGTGACCATTCCTGAGGAGTTCTCCCAGGGCAAGGTCTCCGTTCACGTCTTCTCGATGGGTCGCGACAACACCTTCGGCGACGGTGACATCGCGAACTTCGACGAACTCAGTGACTTCGTCACGCAGCTTGAGGAAGATTCGCTGACCGGCGAGCAGGTTCGTGAGCGGCTGACCGATAAGACGACTGAAGCGGTCGCCAGCGACGACCTGATGGTCACGAAGACCTTCCGTCTGGCGGACGGCTCCACGACCGTCGACTCGGTCTACCCCGAAGGCTCTGAAGCCTCCGGTATCAACCCTGTCGCCACGGGTGACACGATGGTCGTCAGCGGCCAGACGAACCTCCAGCCCGATGACAACACGATTACCGTCGAACTCCTCGATGAGGACGGGAACTCTCAGAACCTCGTCAGCACTGACGAGTGGGGTACGAACGGTACGTGGTCTGTCACGCTGAGCACGGACGATCTCGAATCTGGTACCTACACCATCGAAGCGGACGATGGTGACAACTCGGACCAGGCTGAAGTCGAGATCGTGAGCGAGTACGCCGGTACGACTACGACGTCCACGGACGACGAAACGTCCACGACGTCCACGACGTCCACGACGTCCACCACGACGTCCACGACGTCCACGACGTCCACCACGACTGGGACGACGAGCGGTGGCACGCCCGGCTTCGGTGCCGGCGTCGCCCTCGTCGCTCTCGCCGGCGCTGCGCTCCTCGCACTCCGCCGCGACAACTAACACTAACAACGACTGACCGGCGGTACCGGTCATTTCGGTTCGCGGTCCTTTCTTTTGGAGTGACCTCGTAGCAATACGTCACTAGCCAGGCAATCAAGTACAATTGTAGCCTAGCTACGGCACTGCTGTTGTGTGTCGCTCTTCTTCCGGTCCACTAAGGCCATACTTAGTAGCAGTGGCTCTATATCGCGTCGTCGCCCTCCATTCGCCGTGCTCCCTGCAACAGCAGTCCCTTCCACGTCAGCCTGTGCTTCTTCTTGATTCGCTTCAACTCCTCATACCGCTCGTCGTCTTCGACCTCAATGTAAACAGTATGTCGTTCACTCCATGCAAACCCAGTAGTAAAACAAGGGTTACAACGGTTAAGGGTCTACACGCTGGTACGGCGATGAAGCGCGTCAACAAGTTCAAGGTACACCCACGTACCCTCGAATAGCGTGGGGTACTCCTCGAACTCCTCGACGCGTCAGCCACCCTCTGGAACGAACTCACCTACAACCGCCACCAGGCCTTCTTCGACGACAACTAGGTCTGGCACGCCACCAATCCCAGCGACCGCTACAAGGACGTACTCGGGAGTGCAACTGCCCAGTAAATCCCCCGCAAGAACAGCGCGGCGTGACGGTCGTTCTTAGCTCTCAACGAGAAATACCACGATGGCGACCACGACGAGAAGCCGTCGCTACCCGGCTACTGGGGTAACGAGGAAGACGGACGGAAGTCGCGGACGTACATCCGCAACGACCAATACACCCTCCAGTGGGGTGACCGAAGCCGCCTCGAAATTCCGGTCGGGAAAGCGTTGAAAGACGAGTACGACATCACCGGCAGACTCCACCTCGAAGCTTGCGGCAACCCGAAGTGGAATGGTGAACAGGGCCGGTTGGAACTGGTGTACGACGAGGTACGCGACACGTTCAGGACACTCCAACCAGTCACCGTACCTGATTCTCGACGGGATTCACCACTGGCCTCTGAAGAGGCCGCCTTGGACGTGGGTGCGAACACCCTCGTCGCCTGCACCACGACAACTGGCCAGCAGTTCCTCTACGAAGGCCGCAGCCTCTTCAAGCGGTTCCGCGAAACGACCGAGGAGATTGCTTACTACCAATCCATACTGGACGATCAGCGGCGGACGAGCAAGCGCATCGACCGACTGTACCGCCAGCAGTTGGGGCGTCGAAATCACGCACAAGATGCGTTGGTGCGCGACCTCGTCGAACAACTGTACGAAGACGGCGCTTGCCGAGTGTACGTCGGCAATCTCGAGGACGTGTTAGAGACGCACTGGAAGTGCGCGTGATGAACGAGAAGACGCACAACTTCTGGGCGTTTTCGCGGTTCATCGACCGCCTCGAATGTGTCTGTGAGGAGTCCGGCATCGAGGTCGTCGAGACGTCGGAGGAGTACACGACTCAAGAGTGTCCGTAGTGTGGCGAGCGAGAGAAAACATATCGGAATGCGGACGTGTTCCGGTGCGATGAGTGTGAATTCGAGGGACACGCATATTTGAAGGCAAATCACGTGGTCCTCGACCGTGAGACCGGTGGTGGAGTTGGGCCTAATGGCCCGGCCCGTGCGCTTCGAGTGGGACAATCACGAGTGGCGGCCCACCACAACCGCCTCGCCTGTTCGGCGGGCAAATCCCAAAGAGGAACACACAGACCGGAGTACCCATCGTGAGGTGGGGAAACTTGCCTCCGGGGAACCGGCATAGCCGAAATCCCCATCGGAGGAATCCCACCCCTTCAGGGGTGGGAGGAGGTCAAAGTTTGGAAACTATTGGGCATCTCGAGTGGTGAGTTCACACCAATCGCTGTGTCCCGACAGAGGTTAACGCTTTCTCAGCAGGCTACGTAGACGGTGTCGGTGTCCGACAGCACCTCCAGCTGCCAACCCACCAAATAGTAGGCCGATACTCGTTAGTGACATGCCATTAAGGATCCCACCTAGACCAGTTGAGCTCTTAGACTCTACCCCGGTACTAGAAGCGTCTAGAGCGTCTCCTTGAACAGTCTGGGTAATATACTGATTCTGACTACCGACCGTATAGGAGACGTTTAGTGCCAGTGATGATGCTGAGGTTCCAGTAGGAACTGTAGTTGTGGCCGTTGATGAGGCATTAATAGTATCGAACGATGCCCTTGTGAGGTCTGCATTAGATCCCTCCCCTGAAATTAGTACGTTATGAATCGGAGCGTTACCTGCATTTGTGACCTGATACTGGATAACGTTAGTCCCGTTATTGGTGGTCATTACTGCATCGATAAAGATGTCATCTTGAACTGGGACGACATCTACTGTACGGGTAACCTGCGTACTCCCGCTATCGTACTCAACTGTTGCATTGAGATCTAGTTCGCCAGGAGATGTCGGAGTCACATCGAACACAAACGTCGACATATTCCTTGCCGACAGAATTGGCTGTAGTTTCGTCTGTGTCTCTATCTGGTCACCAGCGCTTGAGAGATGGACAGCCACATCCGAGATCTCCGAATCACGGCTATTCGATACCGTAACGCGAACTGGTGTTGATGTTCCGGAAACCATCGTGTCAGCATTAACTGAGACCTGCGGTTCTGCTTCCGGGGTAGGATCGGATGGAGCACTCACATCAACGTAAACCGGGTATTCTACGCTTTCAACTGATTTCACCGTCCCACTAGAGTTCACAACGTTCCCTCGAACGCGTACTGTAAGATGTTTTTCTCCTGCCTCCTCAAAGGAGGTCCGAAGTGGTACTTTAAGTGAGTCACCAGCACCGATTGTTCCGAGATTGTTCACTTCTACAAGTCGCGTTCCATCTGAAGTGACTAATACAGCTTCAGTTACTTGGAAACCACCGTTTCCAGCGGACGAATGCAAGATCGTAGGTGTGATTGTTACTGGATTCCCGGCGACCGGTTCATCTTCGGATACCGAAACTTGAGAAATAGAGATATATGAGACATCTGCAGAGGCAACACCGACACCTGCTATAACTACTGATCCAACCAGTATTGTGATGATTATTGCACTAACGAACCCTACACCGTGTATTTGTCGCTGCATCACGTCCCCATGATATAATTGCAGCAGTATAACTGCTCTGGCTAAGGTTGGCCTAAAACAGAACATTTGGTACTCTTTTCTGAACTCAAAAAGTATATTCTGATCTATACTTATTTAATGCCCTGCTAGTTCAGTAACCCCCAATCGATATCGTCCTAGTAAGTAATATCGATAATCTCGACACTGTCTAGATGGGCGAACTTCAGCGAGCGACTGTCACAACATTGAACTGCACACCCGAAGTCGGACGACGTTCGTAACTACGCTGTTGATGACCGGTCTCCGTTATTCGTCCTGAAATTAACGGGATCTACTTCTCCGAACTCTTCCCTGCCACTCAATCAGACGAAATCGACTAATATGGCTCAACTAGACTGTATCATAGTTTCCACTGGCTAAGTTTGCTAACCAATCAATACGCGGACAATTGACTAACTACCTTGAGCTTGTATTTCCCTTGAGACAAAGTGAACCACCTCCGGGTTAAGTCCCGAAGCACTCAGCCTGCTCCACCTGTAGAACTGCGAGGCCGAGTCAGGATTTTGTCGATCAAATGCCGCAACGTCGATAATCAATCTCCTCTCAATTCGTTATTAGTTTTAAAGGAGTCTATTCAACTACGAATACCTCCAACAATAGTAAATATGGCTACGTCTAATTGAGGCTATGAAAATCAGCGAAGAGGAGTTAATTAACGAACTCAAGAGGTTGGCACGTAATCATTCATGTCCTCCAACTCTACAGGAGTTACGTGAACACGGAAAGTACTCTGCAACGACATATTATAATCGGTTTGGATCTTGGAAAGAAGCATTGGCTGAGGCAGGTTTTAGCCCACGAGATCCGCAAACAGAAGCTAGTGAAGAAGAATTAATTCAGTCACTAGTTGATCTTGCTGATAGACTTGAAGAAACACCTACTGTTGATCAGATGGACGAAGAAGGGGATTATTGGACTTCAACCTACCGTAACCATTTCGGTTCGTGGGATGTAGCGCTTGAAAAGGCAGGATTAGAAAGGACAGAAGACAAGATATCAAAAGAAGAACTAATATCAGAGCTGAAGCGTCTGGGTGAGGAACTAAGTAGCCAACCAAGTCGGGAACAAATGTCTAATCTTGGAAAATATAGCGAGTCAACGTATCGTCGTCAGTTTGGTTCATGGACTGCTGCCTTACAAGCGGCAGGATTTGATGAGCGGCCATCGGTAGGTGGTTCCAGAATCCCTGATGACAAACTACTATCTGACTTACAAGACCTAGCTGAAAAACTAGATAAGAAGCCAACAATGGACGATATGAATGAGCACGGACCACATTCACCAAATACATATGTTCAGAGATTTGGATCTTGGTCAGCTGCTATAGAGATTGCGCTGAATCAAGAAGATTATGAATAGATGTCGAGTGTTTATCAGTAGTCACTCCTGATACCGATATTTGGTAGAGGTGTACAGTAGATATTGAGCATTAGGAGGAGAAGAGCTGTGCGGGAAGACAGTTTGGTGTTGGTGATAGAGTGAGTATGACGCTACGACAACTACTGTGTTACCAATAAGTCAAAGACCGAGAAAGCCCAGTACGACGAGTTGTGTGAGGAAACCAGCCACACAGCAAACCTCGTCCAGAAAGGTATCCGACGTGCCATCGAAGTAGTTGATGCTGATGTTGAAAAACTAAAAGAGGGGGAGAAAACCAGTTGGCCTGAGCTCGACTCGTGGAGTGTCGTCGACGACAAACGCTCCGCGTCGTTCAACGACGATCACGCCACGCTCTCCACGTCGAACGGCAGAGTTACTGCCGAATACATGTTCACACCTGACGACGAACATGAGGGCACGCCGTTTACCCGGTACTACGAGATTGAGACTGGAATGCGTCGAGTGCCACGCTCCAATACGACGAGCATGACGACACGTTCTACTTGCATGTCACGCTGAAGAACCCCAACTACGAGGGTGACGGAACAGAATGCCAAGAAGCCAGTCACGATGATGACGCCACCGGAAACGGAGTGATTCTCGGCATGGGCTTGAACGTGACTGGCGCGTTCGCCGTTACCAGCACCGGAGGTTAGAATAGGTGTCCACACGAAAGTCTCTAGGTCGTTCGAGACGGCAAGCTGTTTCGTGATAGCGAGACGCCAAAGGCGTCTCGAACCACTTAGCCCTGAGTGGTTAACTTTGTAGCCAGTCTCCGCGTGTCATTGCTCAATATTCATTGTCTGGTAGCGCGGGGTAACATTCAATATATAGTAGCGCTATAATATGAATGCGAGCAGTTGTACGTAGACTGCTGGCATGTCATCCGATGGAGCAGGAGATCGACACGCTTAGTTGGAGGCTAAGTAGTGTCTTGGAATTGGATCCTGTCCTTCTGCTCCACTAAATGACTCAGGCTATACTCGAAGAGTCAGAATTGATAGGGTATTTCTATCCCATCTGAATATGTCGGAATAATATTAAGTGGGCAGTATCTGTATTGGAATAGCCGTTAGGTAGATTTTCGAATTGAACGGTCAGCGGAGATTACTGTTCGGCAACCGAGTGATCCGGAGGACCTAGCAGGTCTCCGATTTCCTCGCAGTCGGCGGGGTCAGGATCCGACCAATGGGCCGCTCAAAGACTTTTGATCGAGCTTTCGTCAGAGGCAGTGATGCCATCGCACACCAACTGGTCATTCTGGACTTTCTTTGTCGAAGGCACCGAACGACCTCTTTGCCTCGATTCGTGGGTGTTTTCCACACTTGGATATCTTTTTTCAAGGCGAGAATCCCGCCGTTCACGGCGGGCGTGAAGCCGACAACTGCCTCACGTTCCACCGTCGGTTGCAGGCCGAATACCCTACGACTGCAAGGGCGCATTGAGGACAAGGCGACGGAAGCGGGCATCCCGGTGAGTACGTGAATCCGGCGTATACCTCGCAGATGTGCCACTCGTGCCACCGTATCGGTCGGCGGGACTCGCAGGCTGAGTTTCGGTGTCCGCACGACGACTGCCACGTTTCGACGTTTCAGGCGGACATCAACGCTTCTGCGAATATCGCACGACGGGTTGACCCGTGGGGAGAGAGCGTCCCGCTTGACAAGGCGGAACGCGATGACTCGCTTCGAGATGGGAGCCGTAGTGGCACGGCCACGATTCACTGTGAGACGAGCGATACCTTCGCAGATGATACTCACGGAGTTTCAAGAGTCGAAACCCTCTACCAGCGACCACTGACAGGTATTTCCCATGCGTGGGAAGCCTCGCCGTTTACGGCGAAAAGGATGTCACAGCAGATCGGGAAATTTCCCCACTCCACCATATACATAATTCATCAACCTAATCTACCTACCTAATGAATTTGGGTGATCCGGGATGTAGTGAGGATTAAACCAGACACGATCCAGATCATCCTACTACATCAGGCATACAGATTATGTACATACCTCATCCAAATGTCTGGCATACTTTTATCACTCAAATGGCCTATGTAGGGAGTGTATGCCCATCACCTATACCATCTACTCAGAGTCTGGAGGTATCCACAAGACCACGTGGACAGCCAATCTCGCTGAAGCCCATGCTCGTCAGGGCTTCGACGTCCTCGTAATCGACCTTGATCACCAAGCCGCAAACCTCACCTACCTCTTCGACGTCGAGAAAGAACGCGACAACCCTGAAGCTGATAATCTCGTTCGACACGTCCTCGGACGGCCAAACGGTAACTTCGACGATCTCATTCGCAGCACCAAGGAAGGAGTTGACGTACTCCCCGCTCACGATATGCTCGAAGAATTCACCGAGCTTCTCCTCCAGCGTGAGCAGTTTGAAGAGAATATGGGTGATGAGTTCAATCGCTACGAGCAACTCTACAAGGTCCTCTGGGAGAAGAACAACGTTCAGAAGGACTACGATGTTGTCATTGTTGACCCAAACGCACGTGCCGAGATTATGCTCTATAACGCGATTTATGCTACTCGGACGCTTGTCGCGCCAACCAAGCCCGCAGGAAAGGGCAATAAGAGTCTCGAAGGGCTCGCTGGGCTCCTAGAAAGCATGAGTGAGAATCTCGGCATTGACGTTGGCGTTGCCGCCGTCATTCTTTCTGGGGCCAGTTCGACGAGCACCCACAAACGGTATATCGACGAAATGGAAGAAGAGTACGGCGTCGCGGCAACCGTGGGAAGCCGTGAGAGTATGATGGACGAGATGTGGGATGCCCAAGGAACAGCCTTCAAAGTCGTCGAGGAAGGCTGGCACAACGGCGAACCCGGTGCACGGCGGCTCCGTGACCGCGAAGTCGAGACACTCGAAACCATCCTAGAAATCGCGGACTACATCGTTGACGAATTCGACGTCGAACCGCCCAAAGAACCGTCGCTCAATATCGAGGAGACGGAGGTGACGTCCTAATGGGGGGACTGAAGAAGGGAACTGGCGGTCTCAATCTTACTGAGGACTCCGACCAGGAAGATGCCGAGGAGGCCGAAGCAGCAGCCGAGGTCGAATCCGAGGCCGAGACTACGACCGAGGTAGAAGCCTCAACAGCAGACACAGAGACTGACGCAGCGGAAGAGTCTCCAGCAGAATCGCTAGACGAGTCGGAGCCCGACTCGAGTGCAGAGAGTGAGGATGAGCAATCCGCAGACAAAGCGTCTTCTACACAGGCTCAGGCGGGAGATATCGACATGGACGGTCTGCCCTATCTCGTGCAGCGCCAGATGCGTGGGGCATCTGTGAACGCTGACCGGACAAAGCAGCTCCTCCTCGAGGTTCGTCCCTTCGTCAAGAACGGTGAGGAGGACTTTCTTGATGATCTGGAGAACCTCGTCGCCGGACCAGTCTACAAGGGGGATGCGCGCGAAGCCGCAATGATGGTTGCCCACGAACACCCTGAACTCGTCGCCGAAAAACTCCGCGAATGGGGTATCGAATACCTCGATAAGTAACTGGAAAGATGTATTGAAATTTAATTTTTATACCAATATATAGTGAATTAATTAAGTCATCGCTCGTGGAGTCGGTAATCGGTCGAATGTCTTCAAGTAGATTGATTAATTCGGGTATATGGATGTTCTCAGAGATCGTCCCGAGTTCTTGATGGGAACACATCGATTGAGGTGGTCTTAGGTGACCTCCTTCTCGCCGTAAACGGCGAGGCTTACCACGGTACTGCGCCGCTAGGTTGGGATATTTGCTTGTTTGTAACCTAGTCGGCATGACGGGCTACTGGCGGGGCCACACCGCCGTTACTCTTATCCCCGGCAGGGGGACTCGGAGTTATCCTGTCCGAGACACCACAGCGGTTCGAGAGAGTGTCTCGAACGTTCTGGGTCTCGGAGTCCCGATACTGTGCATTCAAGTGGGCGGTGTGAGTCGCCTCGGTGTACGTCATACTATGGCGTATTGGCACTTACATATCCGCGTCAGCAGCAAAACATGGTTTGTGTAAGTGTTGGCGGATTCACTCCCTTCCTGAACGACGGGATTCTCTCCTCGAATAAGTATAGTATTATTTCTATAAATAATTTTATATATAGGTGATAATGTGGAAACAAAAAAATTACTAGATTCTCTACAATAGCTAGTCAATATGAGCGATTACACACCCGACGAATTCGTGAACGTCGATGAGACAGCCGGTAACGGCTGGAAAGCTGAGACGACTCCCTACGAACGTGTTCGCCACGTCATTGCACAGACATACACGTCTATACCGGCTGCTGACATCGCCGAGGACGCACTCACTTCACCGAAAACGGCGCGCAAGCACCTAAAAGCGCTTGCAGACGAGGGGTTCGCCGTCACAAGTGCTGGTGAACACGGCAGAATGACCTATCGTCGATCTCCTGAATCACTTGTTGTTGAGCAGGCAGTGGATATCCTTGAACACGCTTCGACGGACGAACTCGTTACGCGTATCGGTGAGATGCGTGACCAGCTCAACAACTATCGCGCCAAGTATGGAGTTAATTCTCCCGAAGAGCTGGCCGTTGAGCGGACAAACCAGATGTTCGCGGAATCCGAATCTGATCATCAAAATATTGATTCAGAGACTGTTCAGGAGTGGCAGATGCTACGCCGCAACCTCGCATTCACAAACGCCGCCCTCTCAATTGCGAACGCCGAACGCTTCGTCGATGACGATCTACACTCGATGGAGACGTTCTCGCCTAACCTATCTCTTTTCGAGTGATCAGAGTTGGTAGATGTTTCTGCGGTCTTAGAGGTACTCATCGAAGAGGTCTGCAAACTCCTGTTGAATAAGCTCCCGCATGGCGTCAGCACGAGCCTGCCGCCGAGTTCGTTCGTCGAGGTAGTTGCGCTCGGAGACGGAGGCGTCACGACTCCCCTGTGAGGCCGCGACGGCGGCCGTTCCAGCCTCGATGTTCGGGCGTTGCTGGCGGTAGAGCCGGTACCACGTCCGACGCCCCATTTTCGGGAGCGGATGGCTCCTATCAACCTCAACGTCCGCTCGCTCGCCGAGGTCGCGGAACCAACGGCGCGCCGTCTGTGTGGACATCGGCCGACTGATTGACTGACCGGGGAGGAGGTAGCCGGTCCATTCCTCGTCTTCGGCGAGAATGTCGATACGCTCGCGGACGGCGTCGACGCCGACGAGGAGCTCGACCGTATTGCGGGTGCGGCGGGCGTTCTTGCGTTGGCCGGCCTCGAACTCGATATAGGGCACATCGCCCTCCTCTGGATCGAGTTCGAGTTGGTCGACGTGCAACTCACAGGCCTCGACGGGTCGGAGTCCCCAGCCGGCGAGCGCGAGCAGCAGGAAACGTTCGTCAGCATTCGCGACGTCAAGGAGTGCCGCGACGTCGTCGCGTGAGAGCGCCGGGTGGTCGTAGCGTGGGTCTTCGTCCCAGCCGAAGCGATTCAGCAGATTCTCGGCCGGGTTGTAGAGACCGCGCCCCATCTCCTCGAGGAACGTGTACCAGTTTTTGACTGCCGAGACGTACTTCTTCTTCGAGGCAAGCGTTCCCAGCTCGTCGTCGAGCACACGGAAGGTGTCTCGGACACGCGCGATCTCGTCGGGTTTCGCCGTCTCGTCCAACAGCGGCGAGAGCAGATTGCTCGTCTCGTTCACCTCGCGATAGGTCGTGACATACGTCTTTAGTCGCGAGCGCCGCGGCTTGATGGTCGTCGCGGCACGGCCACGGTCGCGCTCCAACTCCTCAAGGTAGTCCTCGAGTCCACGAATTGTCGGCTCGTGGTCGATACCCCACTTGCCGTCCGTCTCGTCAGGGTTTGGAGGGAGGCCGACTTCGTCGTAGAACTCGCTCGGTGAGCAGTCGTAGTCCCGGCGGAGGCGCTCGACGAACCCCGAATAGTTGCTCTTTAGCCACGCGTACGTCGGCGTCTCACTATCCGGGTCGACGTCGATGTCCGGGTCAGCCCGGATCGCGGGTACGATTTCCTCGCGATAGAACTGGGCGAACTCCTCGAGGCCGTCGAAGCGAGCGTAGGTTGCCTCCATCAGTCACTCCGGCTGGTAGGGGTTGGTTGCAGTTTCGAGGCGGTAGACGTCGTCAGTGGCGTCGAAATCGTCGTCAAACGCGTAGAGGTAGCCGAGCCCCTCAGTCTGCATGTAGGCGACGATGCACGCATCGACGAACGAGAAGCGTTCGTACTGCCGAAAGAGCGCTTTCGCGGTCGCAAACGCATCACTGGACAGCGACTCCAGGTGGAACCGGGCGTTCTCCTCGATGCGGTCGAGGAAATCCGTCGCTGCGTCGTGGCCCGCGTGCGTCGTTAGTCCGTTCAGCGTTTCGGCGAGTACGTAGTCAAGAACGACCGCTTCCGGGAGGTCCGCAGTATCGACGCCCTGGAGGATCGGGAGGGCGGCGTCGTGACGACTGTCTCGTCGATACGCAGCGGCGAAAAGCACGCTCGTGTCGATGAGTGCGCGCGGCATCTACTCGACGTCGACGCCCCACGCGTCGTGTTCTGACGTTACGTCGGTTTTCTTGTCGCCGCCGTAGCCCTCAAAGTCGCTGAACGTCCCGCTTCGCTGTTGGACGACCTGTACCCGTAGCGTCCCGCCGTCTTCGATCTGCCAGCGAAGTCTGTCGCCGTCGTCGATGTCGAGTTCGCGGCGGATACGGGCGGGAATGTTCGCTTGATTCCCCGAGACCTTGCTTTCCGAATCAACGCTCTCACTCATATTCCATACGAGGAGGGCGACGCCTATAAGCCTAGTGTGCGACCACACTACCCTGCGCCTGTCGCTGAGTTCGGTGGCGCTGCGACGATAGTTTACTTCGCAGACCGGCATTGTAGTCGGCCTGCTCGGTGGTATGGCGATTCTAAGGGTGCGGTTTTCGTTGGATAGAGCGATACAATCTGATTTCTTAGCATTTGTGTTTCATGGTTGTCCCGGCCAGACAACCAGACAACACAGAATAGTAGCCGAAACTCTCGGGTCACGTGTAAATTGCATATCGCTATATCGAACTCACTGGTGGATCGGGTCCGAATGTGCACGAGAATTCGCCGGAATGAGGCTCGACTGGCCCGATTTCGACCAGAAATTCACTCAGTCAGTCGTCGATGACGACCGAGAATCAGACTCTCCTCGGGACTGGTGTCGACAGAGCCAAACTCGCCAAGATTTCGACAGCGACGCCTCTCCGAACCGCATGCGGTCCCGACTGAGAGCGATTACGGCGGTGGACCCCCAAGCAACGGTTGCTCAACGAATCCGAGGAACCGCTTCGCCGTAATCCGTGGCCCGTCCTGCCGTTCGAGACAGTCCAGACTCACTTCCACGACGAACTCGACGAGCAACCACATATCGTAGAGCAACACGGCGAATCCGAAGTAGAAATACCGAATCCGGAAGTTCGAACTCGTCGTCCACGCCAGAAACTCCTTGATCGACCGATAGCTGCTCTCGATACCCCAGCGACGGCTGTAGCGATTAATCCAGCCTTTCGTCTCCTCCCGATCGAGGCGAATCTCGTCGTCGATATCGAGGTTCGTCGCGAACGTCGCAACTCCCTGCTCGTCCTCATCATCGCTCTCAGTCTCGTCTTTCGCTTCGTCATCGCGTCTTTTCGGAACGAACGCCATCGTCGTTTCGACACGTGTGTCTCCAGGCTCTCCTGCAACTGGGCCGTACAGCGCCCAGTCTGTCACTTTCACGTCGTTCGACATTCGCTGCACCTCCCGTTTCAACCGTTTCCGCTGTGGCACTGCGATGATGTATTTTGAGCCAGTTTCGTTCAACGTCCGGATTACGTCCGCGCTGTAGAACTCACGATCAGCGTACACCATCTTAATCGAGACGTGTTCGCGAGCCTGCCAGTAGAGCTTGCGAACTACCTCTCCTATCGTCTCACCCTTCTTTATGGGCCGCATCGCCAGCGTGAATTTCACATTCTCGCCGACGATGCTCGCCGTCGCGAATCGATAGCGACTCCCGTCATCTTCTGGATCCCTCGTCCCCATCGCCATCTCTAGCTCTCGGTGGTCGCCAGGAATCTCGATACTCGTTGCATCAATGGCAAGCTCGACCGGCCGCTTGAACTCGAGATGGCGCTTCGCTTGCTCAAGCATCGCCTCGACCCCGTCTGTCACGAACGCCGTAATCTGGTCAGCCGAGAGTTGCTTGATGTAGTGGAGATGCGTGTCGGCGTCCGGCGCGTTCTCCGTGCCGTCGCGATCCGCGAGAAGGTCACCGCCGTTCTCTGCGGCGACCTCGTTGAGACTGAGCAGTGATTGAAGCGTGAGGAATGCGGCGTCCTCGTACCGTGTACCCGAATCGGGACGATCCAAGTCTAGCTGTGGGAACACGAGTTCGCGCATTTCGGTCGTCACCTCTCGGGACTTCTCGCGGATAAAACGCTCCTCGGTCGCTTTCGAGAGGTCGCTATTCTCCGCAGGTTCGAGTGCTCGCAGCCCGAGTGGATTCCCTCGGTCGTGAGCGTGTTCAAGTATCCACTCCGTTCGGCGCGTGATGAACTCGTGGAGGTCGTCGCCGAAGCGGTCACGCCACGCGCGGCCCAGTGTTGTTCGGCTTGGAGCCGTCGCGTCGGTCGCGAATTTCTCGGAGTCGAAGCCGAGATCAATAGCGTACTCCTGAAGTTCAGCGTGGAGGCGGCTCATCGACCACCCCATCAGCTCTCTCCAGAAGAGTGCACGGACAAGCGGCTCAAGTGCGTACTTGTAGTGCCAGTCTGCCGCGTGGTCCTCGTAGATGTCGAGAGAGTGGAGCGGGAGGTCTCGAATGACCTCGAACGAGGTGGCTCCGTCTTCGATGAGGTCGATTGCGTCTTGTTCGAACGTGGTCAGTACGGTTGTGTCGTGAGTCGAATGTGGGTTTGACAACGAAACAGGGCGGAGGCAGACTGCGGTTCATGGATGTGTACTGTTGGAGACAGTTGAGTTGCATTCATGGTGAGTCTGCTAGTGGTTGTTCACGTCGTCTCGTCATTATCCTCCGAGACTGCGGTCTCTTCGCTCACGATCGTGTCCTCGAGACTACGTTGGAGCGTAGTTGTGTGGTCGATTGAGGACAGTTGAGAGTATGGATCCCGGACGTGTCCAGTGCCTGTCGTTGGAGGGTTAACTACCGAATACAGTCTTTCAGCTATCCTAAATCTATCTTTCTGGCCGCTTTTGTGAAGATTCAGCTCTGTTGAAATCCTATTAGTTCGACACGACACCCGTTGGAACAATTGTTAGGAAGGTCTGCGTATTTATCGACCCTCTTCTCGTAGAGTTGCCATCCGCTGTTGTGCGTCGGCAATCGCTTCCACGGCGACCATACCTCTCCACAGGAAGTACAGAAACACGAGTACAAACCCTGGGAGAACTCCAAGTAACAACTGCCCCGCGATGAGCAGTGAATATGCGAGGAGGAGTATGTAGAACACCACTATTGCAATGAGCCAGTTACGTGGAATTGATGGTGGGGACCAGTCCGTCATACATTTTCGATTATCTGTCACTGATTTAGTGATTACGCTACAAGGGTGATAAGTAGCTCATTTGTAGTTAGCAGTTGATCACCGCATCGGGGGAAATAGGAACACCACCAGCTCAATGAAGTAATCTGCGTCGTCGCGGTCCCTCCTATGATACAAAATACAGATCCTGTCTGACTTCGAAGATGATCTTACGCTTTCGGCCCTCCGAGCGGTTCAGTATCTCAGTGGTTTTCGTCGTGGGCGTCCACAGCGAATCATCCGAGAAGACGAGGAGCGTAGATGCCGTTCTAATTTCCCTGTTGAAAATAAACGGTTCAACTCTGCAGGAACCGTCCGACCTGCAGAACACCGTTTAGGAGACTCAGAACGAAAATCGAGGTCACTCCGAACTGGAATAGCATATCGTCATTGGAAGCGTGTCCAAACCATGTTACTCCCAGTGCGAGGATAACCAGGACAGCTAATCCCAAACTCAGTTTGTTAAACGTTTTCATAGTGACGTTATATTCTATTCGTATAAATACGTTCTCGAATATCGTCACTTTATCACTCGTTATTGACCGATAGGTGAAGGGGAAGGTACCACTTAGATAGATTACACTACTGCTCGATATGCTTGCCCACCACGAATAATACCGACGATGGCGAGAAGCACATATAGGATAGTTAGCGTGACAAAACCCTGGTTCAGATAACCGACAACAGCGAAGATAAGAGAAAGGACTCCCGCTATCAACAGAGTAATTGAGTACGCTTTCTGCCTCTGTAAAAGCAAGAACGCACCAGCGACAGCGACTAGCAGTAGGAGTCCACTTGCGAGATATGCTCCTAACTGAACGACGGTATAAATTGCTCCGAGGAGACCCACAAGAATGAGTCCAACGCTGGTGAGGTTCCACCGTAATTCTTGGTTGCTCACACAGGGAGGATGATGCCTGACACGAAAAATAGTTCGGACTATACGCACCCCTACCTAACAGCTGTTTCACCAGACAAGATGTCTAACAAATGACATTTCAACAGAGACTTACATAATGTCTGGGTAGAATGAACCTATGAGTCCGAAATACGAGGGATGGGAGAGACAGTACACTCTCGCCCTTGTGGCAGGCCTTGTCCATTTCGTATTGGGGTTCAGTGTTGATCGCGCTTGTGGCGGTGGCCGGTGTCGAATTGCTCAGTAAGATCGCTGGACGGAGACTACTTGGGACAAAGCCTCATCTCCGTGATTGAGGGGGACTCATCTGATGAACGATTCGCACGGTTGATCCAGCATACCGGCCAATATCCATCGCTGTTCGGATGCAGTACTCAGCGACCCCTTAGCTGTCAGTAAGGTCGGGAAGTCGCTCGTCGAACAATCTGTCGAGTGCTGTCCAGAGGACCTCCGTCGGGAGTTCCTTCTCGAAGTTGGCACGTTCGTGCTTATTCCCGCCTGTGACCGGATTCTCGTACTGGAAGTGAACGGGCCCGAGTTCGGGATGATCGTCGTCGCGATGCCAGCCGCAGTTGAACCCCGTGTTTGGGTCCGCGTAGTGGATGCGGTAGTACTGGTCGTCTGTGGTGAAGCGCCACTCGACGTCGAGTGTTGGTGCGTCTGGGCCGGTTGGAGGGAACACGCGGTTCGGGTCGACCTGTGCACGGAGAAATTTCTTGACGATGCTGTCCGGCTCGTAGGCGACTGTCGTGACAGTCGGATAGCGCCGGAGGACGTCCTTTAGCCCCTCGTAGACGGAGCTATCGATAGTTCCGGAGAGACCCATTCGTCAGACGGAGATCGTGTCGCGTTCGGTCGCCCAGTCGTACTCGGTAAGGGCTGCCTGAACGACGGGGATGCGGTCGTCGAGATGCTCCCACTCGCTCGCGACCTCGCGGCGCTCCTCGATCTCGTCGGCGTCGTCGAGGTCGGCGATGCTCGCGCGAAGCTCGCCGGGAGTTTCGACGCCGTAGGTTGTCTGCCAGTCGGTGATTGTGGTCCGCATCGATTCGAGGGCAGACGTGAGCTCCTCGCGACTATGTTCGCGTTGGAGGGAGGCGACTTCACGGTAGGTCGCCATGAGTTGGTCGACGCAGTAGAGAGTCTGGTCGCCCTGCTCGATCTTCCGGAGGACGTTGTCCGCGACGAGCTGGTCGAGGTACTTCTGTGCGGTCTTCACCGAGACGTCGGTCTCGTCGGCGATCCAGGAGGCGGTGCGCGGCGTCCGGAGCGTGCGCGCGGCGGCGCGAACCCGCTCGCCGCGCGTCATCGACGCACGCTCGTCGTCGCGTTCTGTGTCGTCGGCCATACTCCACCTACGAGTTTCTAGAACATATATCCAAAGGGTTAGAGATATAGTTCCCTAATGCACGGATGCTGTCGGTGCGTTTCTCAGTACTCATCATCGTGTGAGGAAGGAACGGTCTTGTTCGCCGAATTTTCCAGAGTATGACCGCTATCTCGTGCACAAATTCTGTCGTTCGGGACTACTGCACTGGTGGAGAAGTTGAGACCGGCCGTCTCAATGCATACGGTTCTTGAACCGGCTCGTGACTCTGGATGAGGTACTCCTTCGACCTCTCATCGTTTTCACTTCTAACAATAGGCGAAGCAGGAGGGCTGCTCGCTCCTCGGAAACTAGTATATTTAGCTAATGTTGAAGTCGTGAATGGACGTGCTAATACTGGTCCAATCGCAAAAATTTCTTCTACTCATTCCACGTAAGCTGGCCAACGGTTGGAAACTCAACCTTGGCCGTTTGGGGTGGGTTGTAGTATCGTGACTTGATGTCGTAGTATCCGAATTCGGGAGGGATACGAGCGCACGCCTTTGCCAGATTTTCGTCCGCTGTGTGGGTGATCACATGAATTCGGGCATTCGCATCGAACAATCGAACTGCCAACGCGACCAACGCCGCATCCTGCCAGTTGTTCGTCTCTGGATACTTGCTCTGCTGGTTGAGAAACTCATCTGCAACGAACCGTGCTTTCTCAACTGGTCCAGCGCTCCTATCGAACCCCTGGGTGCGATCACCTGGCAGTGATGGAGCTACCCGAAGCCACCCTTCTTCGATAGCCGCATCGAGGTACGGATTCGTCGGCGAGTCGGCACTCCCGGTATCTGCCAGCTCGTGGTAGACCGCTGCTGGCACCCAAATTTCGGTTCCGGCGTCTTCTACGGCTGACTTGAGATTCTGTAAGTGCGGACTCGGGTGTTTCCCCAAGTTCCGAAACATCACCGTGTCTGCAATGTTCGCAGTATACATCCTCGTCACTCAGTCTACTTGTCAGCGTATTCCTCGAGAAGCCCGTCTTCATCCTCATCGAAATCATCCGGTGTGTACGTCGTCGGGGTCGACTCGTCGTCTCCAAGATCGAGGATCGAATAGAGCGCTTCGACGAGGTCATACGTCGTTCCAGGAGATAGATCTGTGAGGCTCGCGATTTGCCGGATTGTAACATCGCCCTCACTGTGTGCCTTCACGAGGTCGTATGCGAGTGCGAATGTGACGATTCCGTGGTCTTCGAGGACCCGTTCGATCGCTGGGTACTCGTTCTTCTGGGCGATCACCTCGATAATCTTGGGGGTGATCGAGACTTCCGTCTCGCGGACTGTCAACGTTAGCTCGAATTCCTCAGCGGTGTATACGGCAGTCCCGGCCTCGTTACCAACCTTGCTGATCAGGCCCGCTTGCTCCAGTTTATGCAGGTAGTCGTACACCGTCTTTTTGGAGACAGTCGTTGTTTCGACGAGTTCGGGGGCTGTTGCAGTCTCTACCCGTTTAATCGACGTGTAGAGGTCAGCGAGGGACGGGTTCTCAAGTAATTCTGCGAACGTCGGAATTCCAGTGATCGTTCCCGGAGTGTCCCCCGCGTTTCGCACGTGTTCTGTATCGTAGCTCATCTTGTATAGAGTTACGAAACTAGAAACCATAAACGTTTGCCACGGAAACGGGACGCTGTAATATTCATAAACGAGGACAACCACAGGGATAGCTCTGTTACGTGCCTTAACTACACGATACTCGCTCCCCCAACGGCCATTAAGTAGATACGCACACCGATTTTTGCTGCGCTCACTCGCTTCGCTCGTTCGTGGTCCCTCCGTCTTCTGTACTTACCCTTCCTCGACAGGCTGTCACAACTGTTTAATGACGCACTCTACCCAGGTATTCGGTAGCCGGTATCCGAGAACTATCATAGAGAGTTCAGATAGTTCAAGCCGGATCGGCCACTCTTGTAGGGGGTCGTATTGAGCAAACGGCTCATGTGAGCACAACCTTCCCGCAACAAAGCTGAATTCTTGCGGTTGTGGTTCTTTCTTCGGTGTCTACATGGCCGAGGGAAGCACTGAGATGTTGCGATGCCGAAGCCAGTACTCACCGCCGGCTAGGAGGGCATAGCCGACGAGATATATCGGTGCCCAGACGAACACGAAGAGGAATCCAGGCGAATCACCTTGGCCACTTCCAAACGGGGGGATATAGACGGGAACGTGCCAGAAGAGGAGAATACCCACCAGCAGCACTCCCGGACTGCGAATCTTATATCGGAGCCAGAGCAGGACAGGAACCCCGATCGTCCCGAGCCCGAACACTGTCGATAATACAAGGGCATGCCAGAGCGTCCCCGAAATCGAGACGTTCGAAGAGGGAAGAAGACTGTACCCGAACACGACCAATGAATAGAGAATAGTGACCGCGAGGCTGATTGCGAGGGGGTCGGTTCCATGCAGCCGACAACGGTGACCACCGTTGGAGGGTCGCCATATCGGACTATGGTGCGTTTGTCGCCATAATTCCGTCCACTATGCCGACCTGTGGGGACGCAAGATCCAGCATCTGAGAGGCTTTCACTACGATTGGGGGATCAGTTCGTTGTAGGTGTCATCTCTCGAGATTCACGCCAGTCAACACCTCCAAATGAGTGCGGACTCACCATCCGGTATGGTCCCGACTCGCCGACGTTTCCTCCAAATTGGCGGGGCAACAACGTTGACGGCACTCGCCGGCTGTACGAGCGATCTCCTCGGCTCGAAGGATACTTCCTCCGAGTACAGCCTCACCGTCGACTCAATCGACGCCCCGCCGGTCGAATACGCCCTCTACGAACCTGACGATGGGGCGCTATTCGGAGAGCCAGCACGGACTGCACTTGACAACGTTCTCCCGGACGGACGACACACGTCGTACGGGTACAAACCGCTCCCGAGCGACGCCTACGTGGCTCACGAGGGGTCGTACTACCAGACGAAACACGTCATCACCGGGCGCACACGGATGGAGCGCCAGCTGGTTCGTGTCGACCCCGTTCCCGAAGAGCAAGTGCCCAACGACGCAGTCCTGATCGACACACTCGAACAGCCGAGCGCACGCGCACTCAAAATCCTCCACAGCTACACCCACACTAATGGCGAGACGAGTACGGCCGAGTTGCTTCGCGGTGATGCCTACGTCCTGCGCCGGCCATCGGAACGCGAGAGCCGGCTTGCGACCGGCGATCTCGACGGCCGAGTTGTGACGATGACCGAGAGCGGAACGTGGGCGTACCGCGTCCGTGTAACCCGCGAGCAGATTGTCGAGACGGCGTACACGGCACTGGCCATCGAGGTCGCTGACTCGCGTGCCCAGTTCCGCGATGTCGTCTTCGGCTCGCGGATCGATGCTGAACTCACCCCAGCAACGCTTCCGACCGATGCACAGGAGATCCTCGATCAGGCAATCGCACGGGAGACGTACACGGAGACGGCTCCACTCTCAGAATCGTTCGACACGGTGCTCGACGCCCTCGGCCTCGGCGCCGTCGACACGGACGTAACCGGCAAATTGCTCTGGTACGACGAGGGGTTCTATCGCTACGCGCTGTACGTCAATCCCCCCGCGGCGTAGCGTGGCGAGCTGTTCGATAGGGAATAACTTTTCAGGTCGCCGATGGAATCCCCGATATGGCTGTCCTGAATGCCCTCCGCCGGACGCCGAGCGCCCTCCGCCGAAATCCGATGCTGCTCGTTCCAGTACTCGCCCTGTCATTGATCCAGGTACCACAGTTGGCCCTCCAGGCGGTCGATCCATTACTCAGCAGTATCGTCTCACTCGGTATGTCGCTCGTCTTTCTCGTCGTGATGCCGTTCTTCCACGGTGGGTTGATCGCGATGGCCGACGAAGCCCTCGATGGACGAACGGCACTACAGACGTTCGTCGACGACGGGAAAGCCAACTACGTCTCGCTGCTCGTCGCGTATCTCGCCCTGATGGCCGTCAACTTCGCCCTCGGGATGGTCGCGTTCTTCGTCGCTCTGTTCGGTGGCATCTTCGTCCTCGGCGGCGGTGGCCTCGAATCAGCGAACCTCGCTGTTCTCGCTGCCATCGGAATCGTCGTCGCAATCGTCGTCCTCCTGTATCTCCTGGTGCTCTTTTTCCTCCAGTTCTACGGCCAGGCAATCGTGCTCGAGGACATGGGCGCGGTCGACGGGCTCAAACACAGCGCGTCGGTCGTTCGCCACCACCTCGTGAGTACGCTTGGCTACTCCGTCCTCGTCGGTGTCCTCAGTGGCGTGTTTGGTGGTGTGTTCGGCGTGCTCTCGCTGTTGCTGTCACCGCAATCAGCGACCACGCTTGGACTTCCCGAGCCATCGCTCCCGATTATGGTCGTCGTCGGGCTCCTCATCCTCGCGGGTGGAACGTTGTTCGGCGGCTTCTTCGCGGTGTACTCCGTGTCGTTCTATCGAGAACTCACGCGCTGATTAGTACGGCTGATCAGTACCCGTCGAAACGGTCTCCGAGGTCGAAGCGGCCAATATCAACGGACGCTGGAGACTGATCGGGGGGTTCGGTTTCCGTCGGACGAACGTACCCAACTCGGAGGTCATCGGTCGCCTGCACCCAGAAGTTCTCTACAGATGCGTGTCCAGCCAGCGGAAGGTCGTTGAACGCATCACGGCGAGCCTGTGCGTGCAGGTGATCGCCATCTTCGGTTATCGGCCCAAGCTTAACGTTGTACTTCACCTGGCCGAACTCGGTAGTCAGATCGTCGTGCGTCTCCGATGAAATGGTGACCGACGCGTCATCGACGGCCCCCTCAACGTACTCCCGATCGAAGCCACCGAATACCTCGTTTTGCTCACGGTCGAACTGTAGCCCGAGGACCTCGGTCCAAACAGAAGAGTCCGCTTGAGTGAGTTTGACTTCCACTGCCTTCTGCCAGACCAGCCCACTCACTGACTGTATCATCTCCGGTGTCGTCGTACTTTGCGTGTCGTTCGATGAGTCAATCGCTCCACACCCTGCAAGAGAGGAAACACTTCCAGTGGCACAGAGCGCCAGGAATCGACGACGCGAGGATGGAGGACTCATATCGAACCAAAATGTCTCCATGAGTGTATATTTTCCCACCCGTGAATTTGAACTGATAGACACCCAATCCCACACAGCGGTTAATTCACACTGTCCTCTCTGAAAGGACTGCTGTGGGGCTTTCTACGACACGCTCGGCGATTAGAGATACATCCGACTCGTCCGTTGGCGATATTGATGGAGAGCGGGGAGATAGTCGACACATCCATACGGGGTTCGACTCGATTTTACATATGGTCCTCGGATTCTCCGGGAGTCAACTGTTCGGCGTCGGTCTCGCCGTTATCGGGATGGTCGTCCTCGCGTTCAGTGGGCGGTACGTCTGGCGTGCCACCGGCATCTACCGGGCAGCGGCCGTCTCGACGCTCGGAGAGACAACTCCCGGGACGCTCGTTCGCATCTCTGGAACGGCCCAACAGGGCGAAGCCGACCTCCTGAGCGCGCCCTTCAGCGGGAGGGACTGCCTCGCCCTCCGGTACGCCGTCGAAGAACGTCGTCTGAGTCCGGTCTTGCTCCCTTGGTTCGTGACGATACACGAGCTGGCGGGCTCGGATACGTTCCGCCTGCGGACATCCGAAGCCGACATCGATATTGTCGAACCGGCACACACCGTAACACTCGAACGCAATATCGTCGCGACCGTCCCGCCGAGCGACGACCCACCTGAACGCATCGAACGGTTTGAGCGGGGCGCCGCGGCCGTTCCGGTGACGACGTACTGGCGCGAACCTCCATCGCTCTTGCAACCGATCACGAGACTTCTCTCGATCGGAACCCGCCGCTACAGCGAACAGCGTGCGACGCCCGGAGACGACCTCACCGTTGTCGGTCGCGTCACCGAAAGGAGAGATGGCGTCAATCCCCTCGTCGTCTCCGACCGGCCACCGAGACAGACGTTCCTCCGGATGACCAAGACATCGCTCGTTGGCCTCTGCATCGGTGTGTTCGTCGTCGTGCTCGGGCTCGTGCTCGTTTTGCTCTGAACGGCCCGAAATCAGAACATCTACGCCGACGGTTCGTCTACGTCCTATCGATGCCCTCCTCCACAGACGAGATCGATCGATACTCGGACGCGGTCGATGTCGCACGACGATACCAGCGACTCGAACGGCCGCTCAGCTCCGCGGTTGCGCTTCTCGTGGGGCTCGTCGTCGGCGCTTCGTTCATCCTGTTCTCACTGGTAGAGGCGATTCTCGTCGGGCTGGTCCTCGGTGCGCTGGTTCGTGTTCCGGTATTCCGAACCAGCGGCACCGCTCGACTGGTCACCGACGCCGACCCTGGCGCAGTCCGGGCCGAGTTCGAGGGTGAAACGCCGCCCCCGCTTGCCTTCCAGTGGGGGGTCGCCGATGACGTTCGCTCGACAGACGACGGCGTGACCTACGAGTTCTCGTACCTGTTCGGATTGCGTTCCACCGAGATGACTGTCGAGACGCGTTCGAATGCTCCCGATGCAGGGGTCGACGGCGATCTCGAACTGATCGTAACGGCCGGCGGCCGATCGTGGGCGACGTACACAGTATCGATACAGCGAGGCGGCGACGACACGGTCGTCGATGTCGAGTGGGCGTCGGACCGTCGGTTCGGTCTTCGACGGCTTCCACAGCAGTTCGTTGCCGACCGATATCGGGCCGACGCATTCGCCGTGCAGGGCTACCGCGTCGCTGACCGTGAGACATCGCTATCGCTCTGACGCTTCGAAGCTACTCGACCGCTCGCCGTGGAGACCTGCTTCCAGTCCCGCCCGTCACTCTATGTCGAACCCGCGCTCGTCGAAGGCATCGACTGCACGCTCGAACGCAGCGTCACCATCGTCCGTATAGAGAGACGGCAGGTTCACTCGGCACTTGTAAGTCGATCCAGCATCCGTGTACGTGACAACGAGTCGTGAGCGTGTCAGCCCCTTCGCACCGCGCGTCGCGGAGACATCCTCGATATCGTCAAGCGAAATGCGATCGGGTGATCGGAATCCTCGAACGTAGTTCACCACCAAGAGGACGACGAGTAGACCGAGCACTCCCGCGAGGAGAAGCACGTCACCCGAGTGAATCGCACTTGCGAGCCAGCCAACGGCGAACAGCAGTCCGAACACGTAGCCGACGAAAATCGTCTTGCGCCCCCAGCGTTCGTTCTGCCAGTACCCCTGATAGAGCGAGCGGGCGTACTCGCTGACGGACTCCTCGACGAGGACGGCGTCGTCTGTGAACCGCACGACGCCGCGCTTCGTCTTGAACGACTCGATGGAGGGCACGTGAGAATATCGATGCCGCCTCGTTGTGGGTATTGTGGTATTCCGAACTCCCTCTGGATGACAGCTGCCTCATACGAGAAGCAACGGTCGATGAGTACAGTGTGGACGTAATGGACAGACAGATATCTGATAACGAGTATCGTAGGACTCTTCCCACGGTATTATTTCAACTATTTCGACAGTAAACACGCCGGTACGTAGGTCTGCCTATCAATCGGTCCCCGTAGAAATACACGAATTACGAACCCCCATAGGTTCAAATATCTAAATCCTATATCATGTTATAATGGAGGCCTCACGTCGGGACGTACTTGCGGCAGTCACTACAATAGTGTGCACCGCGAGCGGATGTCTCGGCTCTGGTCGACGGTCGTCGGACGTGGTTTCGCAGAGCCCGGCTGGCGTAGCCACTGTGGAGAGCGGGACGGCGTATTTCGGCACTATCGAGGACGTCCACGCTATCGATGTGGGGACGGGCGACTCCGTCTGGACGTACCAGAACGCGTACGGAGAAATCGACCAGCCGCCATCAGTCACTGAGGACACTGTGTATGTGAGCGAAAACGCAGGAGGCGGTGTCCACGCGATTTCAGCGGGCGAGCGCAAGTGGTACTTTGACGACCTCGTGGGCGACGCGAGTCAGCCAGTCCCATTCAGAGACGTCCTCTACGTGAACGCTGGCGGGACCCTCTACGAGCTCGACCGGGCGTCAGGACAGGTGCGTCGTGAACGGACGCTCAAGAACACGTTCCCCTCGACGCCAGTCATCCGAGACGACGCGATATATCTCGTCACGGATGGCGAACTCTGGGCGCTCGATCGCTTGACGCTCGACCGTGACTGGACGCATCCAGTCGCGCCGTCGAGCGAGGTCATAGCCCACCAGAACACCCTATTGGTCTCCTCACAGGAACAGACTGGCTTCGTAGCGCTCAATCGAACCGATGGCACACTTGCCTGGGACACGGACCTGAGAGCCACAGAATGTGCGGTCATAGCCGACGGGAACGTATATGCGAGCGAGCGAGACGGCACTCGAGTCGGTGCGTACGCTCTTGACGGACGGAAGCAGTGGATGAGCGACGACGCCGGGACACCCTCTGTCCCCGCAATCGGATCTGACGCAGTCTTCGTCGTGGACCACCACAACAGCAAACTCCTCGCGCTTGACAGAGGGACTGGGGACAGAAGATGGACATTCAGGATCGATGCAGGGCTACGACACTGGCCGACGAATGCATCGGACCGCGTGTTCATTCCCACCGACGAGGGACTGTACTCAATTGAGAAATGAATCGGCTCTATCGAGGTTCGGTTCAGAAGAAACCTATCGTTCGGTATTTTCTCTATACCTAACGAATGCAATTTTGACAGAGCTACCCCGTGCTATATCTCCATCCCAAGTCCAACCCCGACAAGACCGATCCCTATTGTAAGTAAGATGAGCGTGGTTCGAAGTCCGTTAAGTGGGAGATTGGGATGGATACCAAACATAGGTATTATAGTCACAAGCAGAATAAGCGCGAAACTGTGCAGCTTGTTAGCTTCTCGTAATTTGCTACTATTTCTGGCTAATAGCCAGCCACTTAGAGTCCAAATAACGCCCAGTGAGAGTAGAACCTCTGGGAACCACCTTCCATCTAAGTACTCTACTGCAGCTACGGCACTACCTATAGTAATGCCAACGAGAACTGGCTTATAATCTGTCATAATATGTCTCCCCCCCCCCCCTAGATTTAAAAATCTTATCTAGTTTTTATTATATGAATATGACACTGAATAGCTGTACTGGTGCGAGGTGTGATATCTTATTCTGCATCTACAGGATGCTCAAATAGTCTCTTACCAGTTTCTTCACAAGAAATAACAGCAACTTCTTGCGAAGAGCAGCATGACTCAATTGTCTCCTTACTCATTGTAATCTGGCCACCAGTTGTTGGACAGGTTTTTAGGAACAGACGGAGGCTATGTAGGATCGTACCCTTCGTACTGGGTTCTAAGTTTCCCATTCAGTTGCCCAGTGATTAAGCACTCTTGAGGCAGCAATATCAGCAATAAGTGCATCTCGAGATGGCCACTGACCAAGAATTCCATCCTCAGTCGCTAACGCTCGAGCATCATCGTGTATCTCGATCTCATACTCTGTATTCGCGTCTTGAATCCCGAGTGTGGTTGCGATGTCATTGCCATCAATTTTCGACTCTGCTACTTTTGATATTTCGCCAGCCCATTTCTGTTCAAATGATTCACTTAAGCAGGTGCTGTCTAGTTGAGTCAGTTTGGGAACGCGCATATCGTGGAATTCCTTGTAGAGAGATGCTTGCAGACCTTCCTAACAGTTGTTCCAGCGGGTGTAGTGTCGAGCTAATAGATTTTCAACAGAGCCGTAAGAAAGTATTTACCGGTATGGTGAAATTTACGGGTTGTATGCCCTCCAACACACAGACACGCCGTGGCGTTCTTGCTGCTGTCGGTTCAACTGGGCTCGTCTCCCTGACGGGCTGTATCGGTCGTGTTGTCGCCGGCGGCGAGCGCGTCCATAAGCGGGACGCACCTGTTGGCGACGTCCGTGGTGCGTGGCCAACCTACCAGCATGACTTCGCGAACACCGGCGCCACGAACGAGAGTGGTCCGTCGGATACCGCGACCGCTAGGGGTGTCACGGGCGGGACCTCGGCTATCGCCACGTCCGTCGCACTCGCGGACGGACGCGGAGTCGTCGGCTACAGTGACGGAGATGGAGACGCTGGCGCGTATCGCGGCTTCGAACTCGGGGAGTCGGACGCGTCGTGGACGGTTGACTACCCGCTGGGGAAGTCGACGCCGACGCTTGCCAGTGACACGATGTTCGTCTCGACGGCGGAGTTCCTCGCTGCATACGACGTCCGGAATGGAGAGCTATGCTGGCGGATGAATACGGGCGGCTATGGTGCGGCGTCAAACTCGCCCGTACTCGCCGCCAACACTCTTCTCGACGCTGATGATGAGACAGTGTACGGCCACGATCCCGTGACTGGCGAGGGGCAGTGGCAGTACGACACTGGAGGATCAGCCGCTGCACTCGTCGCTCGCGATAGCGTGGCGTACACAATCGTCGGTGAAGATCACGAGAATACCGGCGTCGCCGCCATTGATCCGGCGACCGGCGAAGAACGCTGGCGGCGTGACGACCTCCCGGAGTGCGTTGTTCCGCTCGTCGCCGGCAGCGACCATCTCTACTACGCTGCACATTGTGGTGACGTCTACGCGCTCTCGCTCGACGACGGGACGACACAGTGGACGGCGTCACTTCCACTGCCGGAGGACGGGAGTGCGTATCTCGCCGTCGCGGACGGGAGACTTCACGCCCAGTCTCCGGACGCCGCGCTCGCAGCCTTCGACACTGAGACTGGAACCAACGTATGGCAGCGGACACTCGATATTGGCTCTCTCGGACCCGGACCACGACCTCCGGTCATCGCCGGAGACACGCGCTTCGCGCTCTGTGGAGACGCCGTATATGCCCTCGACTCCGCGACTGGCAGAACCCGATGGTCACTCACTCTCGACATCCAACCAGCACTCATGAGTGCGCCGTCCGTCCGTGACAATGCGATTTACTACGCGGGTCGCGGCCGCGACTATGCCGTCGTGCGCGTCTCTGACTGACTGCGACCGATCACCCAGTAGACGATTGGGAGGCAGACAACGAAGGCAACCGGCCACAAGAGTATCTGCGTGACCGGGTCTGGCGGCGCGACGATTGCAGTCACGATGAACCCCCCGAAGCCGGCGGTCGCGATGACTCGTTTCGGCGACTTCTGGCACTGCGTGAGACCGAGTACTATAGTCTGGATGGCAGATGTCGTACGCCTCGGTTACGGCGATGTGCGAGCTAGGCGTTGACGGTCGTATCTGATCGGGATCGTCAAGCGCCGCTTCCGCGACCCGCTGCACGCCACATTCGCATCCGGCTCGAAAGAAACCGCCCGCACGTGATCGACCGGGACGGCGTCGATCACGGGGGCAGTGGCGCACGCGTCCGACCCTCACTCTGGGTCGAAGCGGCGCCCGGTCGGGAACGTAATTCCCGTCTGTTCAGGACGTAGCAATCGATCCGCCTACCCGCACCGGGGGATTGCCAGGAACTTCTGAGGGACCGGGTTCCACCAACGAGCGGTGTAGACTTCCCAGACCCAGTTGCCGGTCGAACACGCGTTCAGCCAGTCTGCGATACCCATCTCGATTGCCTGCTCGAGGGCACATCCTGCTGCAGCAGGCTCGACAGCGGGCAGGAGGACGTCGTCAATGACACCAACACCGGTCACGTCGTCCGCAGGAATCAGAACCGCTGCGGCACCGATTACCGTGCAGGCTTCTTCAGTATCGTAGACACCATTGCACTTGTATCCGGGGGTGATATCCGAGTACTGACAGCCGCTTCCTAGGGCTCTGATCGCTTGCCCCCCTGTGGAGAGGTCGACGCAGAGATCGTCGAGGCGGACTCAAGGTTCTGGGCAGCCGCGGGCCCCGAGTCCGAGCGCTCGTCTGCCAGACCCTCGTATCGAGCAACAATGTCCACCTCGTCGATATCAGAGTTGACATGGGCATGAAGCCCTTCAGTCGCCGACACCGGATCGAACGATTCTGCGCCCTGAATCGGGACGGCGAGTTTGTACGAGTCACCCTCGCCCTTCTTCCGGACTGTCTTGGCGCGGTCGAAGTTGAACAGATTGGCCCGCCTCGGCAGATCGCCGGTGATGTCCTGATACGGGCTGGACTGTCTGACTTTGTTTACTTCCTGTGAACTGGATTCGCTTACCTCGAACTCGCCACTCTCTTGTCCAGCTGGCCCATCGTGGCTTCGTCGCCTCGCTGCAGCAGTTCCGAGACCAGTCAGGGCTACTCCACTCGTTACTCCTATTTTCAGTATTTGTCTTCTCTTCATTTTCTCCAACTCCAATAGGTTACATTACGGGATAGATTTTATACCTCATTCAACTGGCAATAATTGATTGGAATAAAAGTGCAGCTAACGACGGCAGCGGGACAAAGAATACAGTTATGAATCGCTCAGGTAGAGGAAGAGGCCACCGAGGAGAAGAACGACCGCGGCGATCAGTAAGCCGCTGCTAAGGACACTCTCAAGTGAATCGGACAGACCGGGATCGCTGACGAGGCCGAAGCTGCCCTGAAAGACTATCAATTGGATGACAAGGGCTAGCGCTCCGATTTTCAGTAACAGGGAGACCTTGCTGGTATTCAGGATGCTTGCCATACTGGCCATTCGCTCCATCCAAATATAAATATTTTGCTATTTTTGGCTCTGTAGTTTCGGTACACAGCGGTTGATTTCACGGATATCTCACGCTCCGGCGGAGGTTGTAGACGGTAGCTTTGAGCAGCATTTCATGGAACTCTAACCACCAGCTTCGCGCACGCACGGCTGCGCCGAGCGTGCGCTTGATCGAGGAGAAGACGGTTTCTGACATGGAGCGCTGGTGGTACCGATCACCGTCCATGCGGGTGTTGTGGGCGTGATCGAGCGGGTTCATGATACGGTGTTTGATCAGCGGTCGGACGCCGTTTTCGCGGAGTTCGTCACGGAAGGCTTTCGAATCGTAGCCTCGATCGGCGGCGAGGCTCCGCAGGTCGCCGGCGTTACGCCGGGCGACCTGCGGGCCGATCTTCGCATCGTGTTTCTTGCTTGTTGTGGAGTGGATGTCGGTGATGTACAGCGTTTCGACATCCACGAGTGCGGTGACTTTCAGCGCTCGAACGCGGTAGTTAGTGCGGTTGGCGTAGTGACGGCTGGGCTGATCGCGGTCAAATACCGGTTGAATCGATGGCAGCGTGGCCAGTGCGTTTCTCGGTTGACGCGCCGAGAAACGCACGCCACGTCTGCGTCGGAATCCGCGCAAACCACGTGCGGAGGACGGTATAGTGCGGAAGTCGCGTGAGGCCGATTTCGTCGAGGACGCCGGGCATCTCGCTGAGCAAATCCACCGCAACGCGGTAGGATTTGCCCAGTTCGATGCGAAGCGCGTGTAGCGTAAGCATCGCCCACTCGGCGAACCCGCCACCCCCTTCGGGGTCGGCGGGTTCGTCAGGATTAGCGACAACTGATTTAGCCTTAGCGACCGTAACACGAGTGAAGAGACGGATCTCGGATGTCAAACCAATCTGTCTCTTCGCTTTCTACGGCAATAACGCAGTCGTAGCCGTTACGTCTAGCGAAACTACAGAGCCCTCGATTTTTACCAGCTCGAAAACCTCGCCAGTAACTCGGTTGAAGTAGAGTACCTTGTTGTACACGCCCTCGAAGTGTTCTTCTGGAAGCGGAACCCAATCGTATTGGTCATGGTCGCCCAGTTGGGTGAATGCTCGTTCGAGCCCAGTTTGTGAGTTTTCAGTGCTCATACTACAAGCGGAAACCGTACCTAAACTGAATTGAATTGAATTCTTGCCTATCATAGTCGGGTTTGGGGCGATGTTTTTTGACCAACCCGGAGAATGTTAACACGATGGCACTCCCGAGAAGTGAACTTCTTAGCGTGAAATTGGAACTGTGGCATCCCGACTGCTGGACTGTCGAAGTCATGGAGGAGACGGGTGCCGGCGTTCTCGGGCATGGTAGCGTTATGGACGGGCGGCAGGCTTTCGAACGATGTACGATCTACGGGGATTCGTCGGATCATGTGAGGGAAGCCGTCCAGACCGCGAAGGACTCAACTCGAATCAGTTGTGTTCAGGAGGTACAGTCTACACCAACGGAAAGCATTGCGCCTGAGTCAGCTATCGGAATGTTCTCACAGGACGTCTTCATTGAATACGAGTTCACTGAGGGCATCGGTCCGGCGTTCTTCTCTCGGGGGTTCGTACTCGACGGGCCGTCACAGATGGAAGAAGGCCGGGAGGTTTGGCCGCTCTTAGTGCAGATGGACCGTTCCGCTCTCGGTCGGCGGATAGAAGAAATTCAGAAGGAATACGATGCGAACATCACGCTTAATCAAGTCACACCTGCCGACCAAGATCGAACTCAATCGTCGTTCCAAGCCCAGCTTGACGAACTCACACCACGCCAACGCCAAGCGTACGAATTAGCTCGTGAAAACGGCTATTACGAATGGCCGCGAGAAACGAGCGTCCAGGAACTTGCTGACGATCTGGGCGTCTCGAAAACGACGTTCCTCGAGCATCTCCGTTCAGCTGAGAACTACCTTCTTGACCCGCCTGAAACTCAAAGCCCCTCTGAGTAGCTATCCCCACCCGACTATAGTAGGGTGAGAGCCTTGCGGATTCTCTCTCTATCTGCCTCATACAGTCAGGAGCACTTCGCTCACTGAACTAATCCACACGACTAATATTGCATCTATGACAGAATACACCGGCAAGCAGTGGACTGAACTGTATCATAAGAACGCGAACGAAGAGGAACCCCTAATGCCGTCGGAACCGCTTCCGTTCGTGGACGAGATTACGGCGTATCTGAACGAATATGACCACGAAACCATCTTAGAGGCGGCCGCGGGTGAGGGTAGGAACAGCCAACGGTTCGTTACGTCCATCCCCGACCTCCACGCGTGCGACATTAGCAAAGAGGCATTGGAGGTCTGCACCGAGAGAACTGAGGGGGAGGTCACGACACGGGAGACCGATCTCCGGAATCTTCCCTACGACGATGGGCAGTTCGATGCAACGATTATGCTTGACGCGCTCACGCACTTGCGGGAAGTCGAGCTCGTCCTCCGCGAACTCATCCGGGTGACAACAGAAGGCGGCCATGTCATCTTCAATATGCCCGTCGAGGGCGACGACGCCGAGTCCACCAGTGAACTCCTTGCCGACTGGGGGGCGCTCAAAGAGTACGAGTATAGGAAGGAAGGGCACGAGGTGACGTATATGTTCATCGGGGAGCAGGATCGATTCACGACGCTACTGTCCTCTTTCGGACTTCAAATTGCGCAGGTCACGACGTGGGAATGGCGTGACCCACCTCACCCGCAGTATCGGCTTGAAGAACACGACCACAAGAACATCGTCGTCTACGCGCGGGTATAGAAACAGCGGAGCGAACTATGGAAGAACACAATCAGTCAGAGGAGACGGAGTTTAGTCGGGAGGGCCTGTTTGCAGGAGTCCGACAAAGTACCCCTATCGCACTGGGTGTATTCACCTACGGCATTGTCTTCGGGGTTCTCGCACGGCAGTCGTCACTCGGACTCAGTGAAGCTGTGTTGATGAGTGCCTCGGTCTTCGCCGCGTCCGCACAGTTCGTCGTCCTCGATCTCTGGGAGTCACCACTTCCGGTCATCGCTATCGTAGTCACAACGGTCGCGGTGAATCTTCGCCACCTTCTGATGGGCGCGTCGATTCAACCGTGGCTCAAACGCCTCACTCCCAAGAAAACCTACGGGATGCTGTATTTCCTGAACGACGAATCGTGGGGGCTGACGATGCGTGCCCGGTCGAACGGCGAGAACGACGCCGCATTCCTCCTCGGAAGCGGCCTTATCGTGTTCGTCGCATGGGTCAGTGCAACCGTCCTCGGCGTCTCCGTTGGCGGGCTCATCGAGAACCCCGCTAAATACGGGCTGGACATGGCGTTTATCGCCGTCTATATCGCGCTCTTGGTCGGCGTGTGGGATGGGCGTGAGGATGCCGTTCCTGTTGGTATCGCAGCGTTGGTCGCGCTCGTCGCGTCTGTCATCATTGCGGGGAACTGGCACATCATCATCGGCGGCCTCACAGGAAGTATCGCCGGAGTCGTCAGGGATGAATATGCCTGAGATGCAGGTGAATATGGTTGCATTCGTCGCTATCGTTGGAATGGCTGTCGGAACGTATTTTACCCGGATTGGGGGCTATTGGTTAGTAAGCCGGGTTGATTTGTCCCCTCGGTTCCAAGCGTGGTTGAGCTACGTTCCAGGTGCAATCTTGGTGTCGCTCATCGTGCCCGAACTCGCAAAAGGTGGTCCCGCCAAGTGGGGTGCCGCGCTCGCCGCGCTCGTCGTCGCGTGGCGCTCCGGGAACATCCTCTACGCGATGCTCGCGGGAATCGGAATTGTACTACTCCTCCGTCATCTGCCAATGGCCGCGTGATGTCGACTCTCTCACTTCATAACACGCTACACAAGAGCGTACATGAAATCTTTCTTTAGCTCATCTCTATATGAATACTCTCCCTACGGCTTAAGTACCGACAAGTAAGATATGTAAACAATGAGACGGTGCCACCCGCTCCTTGCGACGCTGACGGCAGGCGGCCTGCCCTCGCAGAGCGGGTGGTCCAGCAAGCCAGCGACCTCTGTGAACACGAAGACCACCTCACACGAGTCGTTGCTGGTCTCGATCTCCCGCTCGTAGAGATTGACGACCAGTACGAGCGGACGCCGAGCCACGGCTACAACCTTGTGCCGATGCTGCGGCTGTTCCTTTACAAGTATGCAGGCGACTACAGCGACAACGAACTTGCCGACCGTCTCGACTCGTGGCAGTATCTCGAACTCCGCTTCGACCTCGACGGTACGCCGACGCAACAGACCCTCTCGTACACGTGGCGTTATCGCTTTGACGCCGACCTCTGCGAGCTGATAGTCGTCGCTGGCAAGGCCCTCCGACAGGAAGCCATCGAGCACGGCGTTATCCGCGACGACCGCGCGGACGCCGAAGTCGGGACTAGCCACGAGTTCGAGACAGGCGAGATTCCCGATAACCTTTCAGAGGCAAAAATCCGTGAGACAGTGCGGGCCGCCCGCCAGCACGTTTTCCCCGCGTTCGATACTGGACGTGCCTCGAACGCCCGATACAGTGACGAGTGCATTTTCTTGATGCAGTCCTACCTCAGTCTGGCGAACTGTGGGACTGCACAGGGAACGAAGCGATTCGCACGGATGAGCCGCCGCGACGAGACCCCACACAGCGACACCCATCTCCGGGCGATCAAGAAACTCGGGAAGCCCACCGGCTGCCAATCCACACTTACCGAGTACCGTGGTACTGGGCGCAAGTATCGGACTGAACCGTGGCAGCGCGTTTCCGAGGAGCTACAGGACGGCTTCAGCACGGCAGTCGGGAACACGATTGACACGATTCGGGACACGAAGCCGTTCCGCGAGCCAGTCGTCGCAGCCATCGACATCACTGACACGGCGTTCTACCCTTCACCGTGGGAAGACTACGACGAGGGCATAGCGAGAGACGACTTTCCAGCGCCCGTGAACGGCCTCAAAGAGCGAGGCAAACGCGGCTATCAGTTTTCGACGCTCACCATCGTTGGCGACAACATCCCACTCATCCTCGCCGTCGAACCGATTCGGGATGCATCCTACTGGGAGGATGACGACGTGGAGACGCGAAGCCGCGCTGAGGTCGTCGTGTGCTGTTGGAAGAAGCGAGCAAGCACGTGGACGTCCATCTCGTGATGGCTGACCGCGAGTTCGATGGCCATGACGTCCTCCACACGCTCGACAGCCACGACATCACCTACCTCATCCCCAAGCGCAAGTACGCCGACGATCTGGAAGGCGTCGCGAGGGTTGACGACCACCCGGTTGCGGACGTAGGTGTGGAACCCGACGTGGAGTTGGGCGTCGACGGCGAGGTGAGCCACGAGGTGAACTTCATGTACGTCCCCTCGACCGAGAAGGACGGCGATTATGCAGTGTTCCTGACGAACCGCGACGACGTGGTTCCCGAGGACGTTCGAGGGCTGTGTAACCGCTATAGTCGTCGGTGGGAGATCGAGAACGAGTACAAGCAGATCAAGAAGTTCCTCCCAACGATGGCCTCCACAGACTACCGCGTTCGGTGTTTCAACTTCCTGTTCGGGTGCCTGCTGTACAACGTGTGGCGGCTTGCAGACTATTTGTTGAAGTTGGATGTCGGGAAGCCGATTCGTGACGAGCCCGTGCTGACGACAGGTGAGGCCATTGAGTTGCTCGCCTGTTTCCTCGTTCCATACGGATAGCCGACGCTGGGTTCCTCTCGTGTTCTAGTCGGGTCCATAGCGATAGCTGTCGCGTCCGCTCTCGTTTTCGCGCCTTCCTGTTGACCTCTGAATAAGTAGGGAGCTACACTCACTAGTTGCCTCACTTCGTCGTCCCTGAATCACCCGCGAGATCGCCTGCTTTCGTTTGTAGATTCGCTATCCTCCGAAGTTGTGGTAGTTGAGACCGACCTTCTCAATGCATACGGGCTCATCTGGATGAGGTGTGAGCTTTGATTCAGGAATGTCTGAGTGAATGTGCTGTTCGGTAGACTGTTGGAGTGTAACGGTAGCTACTCTGGCTCGGTTGAAGAGATCCTGCTCATTCCAACGTAGAAAACTACTGTTAACACGATAGCCAGAACCAATCCTGCAACTATGGGGAAAATACCTGTCGGGTCTGGGCTGAGTATGAACGCACCTGAAAATCCAACGAACAACCCAAGTAAGATGGATACAAGACCCCGAACAAGCTGATGCATATTCCCCAATCGCGTCGAATATCAGATAAGGCTATTGTCCCAGATAATTCGTCGCCCTTCGATATAACATACTACTGAATCTACCGGACATACCAGACACTCATCACTCTACCAACATAAGTCTTCGTCCGTACCGCTTCGAGTGTCACTCCAAGTGATTGCAGCCAGCTGGTCAAGTAGTCCTGTACCAGTTGCAACACCGGTCTGTGTTCCGGTGGGTGATAGTACCGAATTAGCGTAGTGTAGTAGAATGGATAGACGGCAATTCTATCCTCTTTACACCAATAATACCGACAAGTTCCGATAGTTTGGATACTACTCATACGATAGGCGGTCCGCCAATATGAGCGAATATCGAGATAGTCCCTCTTCCGTCGACATTTAAGTTCTTCGTTGACGCAGAAGACGACGAGAGGCCCTCCACAATGCAGACGATCAACGAAATCCATATTGCGCCGCTGCGTTTCGAGTATGATCGCGTCCTCGGCGCCGCTGAACGCTATGGAATTGATACCATTTACCTACTTGAACACGAGGAGCGGGATACGGAACAGCCGGCGTACCACTCAGAGCTCGTCGACGAACTCAACGATATGGGGGTTACGGTGCGAACTCGAACAATCAACCTGTTCGACGTCTACGACGTGCTCGGTAGGGTTACGACACTCATCACCCAGCACGCCGACGACATTGTCCGTGTGAACGTCTCGAGTGGATCAAAACTCTCGGCGGTCGGTGCGACAATCGCGTGTATGGCGACGGACGCGACAGCATACTATGCATACCCGGAAACATACGCACACGACGGACGTGAGGAGCCAGTAAGCCACGGCTACGCCGAAGACGAAGTCCTCCCCTCGTATCCGATCGAATCACCAACAACCGACCAAGTCGCCGTGATGTCGTTTCTCGACGAGACGAATACAGGCGTCCATACTGCCAAGAAAAAAGACATCATCGAATACGCGGAAGAGAGCGCTCTCTCGTTCATCGCGGACAATCAACCAGCGAATGACAAAGCAAAGTTCGCGCTGTTGAACGCGAACGTCGTCGACCCACTCGTCGCGAACGGCTATCTCGCAATCGAGCGCGTCGGTCGACAAAAGCAAGTTTCACTCACTGAAACTGGCGAGGCTGTACTTCGCGCGTTTGAGCACAAACTCCGCTGTTTCGATTGAAGGCATCTCGGTAATATTGGCGCTGGCTACAGTACCGATATCGAAGTATTGAACACCTGATGGGATTGTACCCTTGATGGGGTAGCGCAGTCCCTGCTGACCGCCCTCCCTCCTGATCCACTTCGCACAAGCTTGGCTAAAGCACCTGGTCAGTGGGCATTCAGAGGGAGCGCACGAACTACACTCTAAAAATCCATAGACGTTACCGACAATCAGTAGGCAACCAACGATAACAAGCTCCTCTAGCTGAAATACCCGGATCTGTTAAACTCCTATCTGATAGATATCTTTCCCGGTAGAACAGCTGTTAGGTAAACTTGTGAACTGTTCGACAACTGTGCTCTAGGATGATCATCAAAGATTAATAAATCTTGAATAACAGACGTGAGTTATGGAAAAGCATCCGAAACCACAACAAGGGACGAACGAGATGTGATCTGGCACCGGGTAGGGGCATACTGGCTCTGTTGAAATCCTCAGAGAGTTACAGGTTCGCCCGGTAGTTTGACCGAATGCAGGCCCTCCCGAAGTCGCGGTTACTCCGGTTTGTTGAGCAGGCGTATCACTTGGCTCGGCGAGCTGTCGCTCGGTACTCCTCGAAGTTCTCGAAACGCCGGTACACACTCCATCAGCACATCGTTCTGCTGTGTCTCAAGGTTCGGAAGAATACAACGTACCGGACGCTTCTCGACGAACTCATCGAGATGCCCCGGATTCGGAGCGCCATTGACCTTGAGGAAATCCCGTCGCCCTCGACGCTGTGTAAAGCGTTCAATCGACTCAAAATGGCTGTTTGGCGAGTTCTTCTCAATCTCTCGGTCACACTCCTCCCGACCAACGGGGTCATCGGTATCGACGCCTCCGGGTTCGACCGGAGTCACGCCTCGAAGCACTACACGAAGCGAACGAAGTTGACGATTCAGCAGTTGAAAGTCACGCTTCTCGTAGACACGAGGTCGAATGCGGTTCTCGACGTACACGTGACGACGACGCGAAAACACGATTCGCGGATTGCGCCGTCGCTCATCAAGCGAAACACTGGAGAAGTAGCGATTCTCCTCGGCGATAAGGGATACGACGACCAGAAGGTTCGTGCGTTAGCTCGTGAGACTGGTGTTCGTCCGCTCATCAAGCACCGCGAGTTCTCGTCGCTTCACAAGGCGTGGAACGCTCGACTGGACGCCGATCTCTACGGACAGCGCAGTCAGAACGAGACCGTAAATTCTCGCCTCAAACGCAAGTACGGCGCATTCGTCCGCTCACGGCGCTGGTGGAAGCAGTTCCGTGAACTCGTTGTCGGTTGTCTCACTCATAACATCGACAAGGCACTCTGAACGTTAGATATGCTAGCTTTACCTAACAGGAGTTTCGGACTTTCTTCAGGATAAAGAAACTGTGGACCGCACAACTACTATCGATTAATACACGAATAGTTTGCTGAGCTCGCTTAACTGGACAGTCCCCTTTCAGTCATACTTCGTCCGTATTAGTGGAGTCGCCAGTACTCGGTCAAAGCAGATGGCTTAACCCAGCAGCGTCTCTTAGCGCGACTATGACCTACGAGAACCTCGACGCCGAGCTGATAAATGCCCTTCTCGGTGACGGACGGGCAAGCCTCCGGAGTCTCTCAGAGCAGTTGGACGTGTCAGTCACAACGATCTCGAACCACACAGACGATCTCGAACAGGATGGAATCATCACGGGTTACTCCCCAGTAATCGACTATGGGGAGCTTAGCTACGATGTGACGGCGGTCTTGCAGCTGAAAGCAGCGGGTGGAGCACTCCCCGATCTCGCCGAACGACTTGGTGCGCACGATCAGATGATCTCTGTCTATGAGGTAACAGGCAATTACGACATCATCGCCATCGGGAAATTCCGCGATACCGACCACATGAACGCGCTCATCAAGGAACTCCTCAGCGACGCCGCCATCGAGCAGTCCTCCACAAGCGTCGTCCTCAACGCCGCCGCCGAAAACGAGCAGTTCGAACTCGACGTCGAGTAACGCCTGAAAGCCTGTGTGAACCGATCTAGAGGTCGCGGGGCTGGACGGTCTTGCGACCGTTCGCCTCAGCACGTGCGGCGGCCTCCTCGAGGAGTTCTTCGACCTCCTCATCGATCGCCTCGTAGAAGTCGCCGGCGACGTTCTTCTCTGCTAGTGCGTCCTTGACTGCGGCTTTGACGACAAGATCCGACATACAGCGTCGGGTTCGCACGTCTCCCACTTATAACGAGGGGCAGACAGGGGGAATAAGAGTGAATCAGCTGATAAGAATACGAAGAGGGTTAATCTGCCGCTCGAGTACTATTGGACGAACCCTCCCCCCCCGTCATCGATGTGTAAATCGAAATGAGGTGAGGGGTTTCTCGTAGTAGAAACACCAATAGAAGTCGTTAACTCCTCTTAGGAAGCAAGAGAGTAACCAAGAAGGGATATTAGATATTATCTCCAAAGAGATTATTGTCTGACGAGGATTTAAGTAAAAGGGAGGGTTACCAAACCCGTAATGCAGATAATGAATATAGAAAGTTCAAAGAGAATTCTGTTGTTAGATATAACTACCTCCTAGGCCAGCTAGTCGTGTTTAGCAATAGACTGCATGGTGCAGCCTCTCCTCAGCTGATTACCCTCGTCTGTAATTTAGTCGCTCGCCCTCTAATTCTTGTATATCCCATCGATTTACACATCGATGGCGGGGGGGGAGGGGGAATCCTTCGCCCTCCCATCTTCTTCCAAGTACTGATACAGATCCCTCAAGACACTCCCTGTGCCCTCACAGTTTACACATCGATGACGGGGGGTGGGTGAGGAAAAGATCGAGCTCGCTAGCTATTCTGGAACTCTCTCAGTTGTGCATTTACAACGGATCGCAGCAGGTCCGTCTGGCTCGAAATCGCCTCCAGTCGAGTATCCTCGACGATCCGGTCCATAATTGCGACCGGATCACCGGTAAATGTGAACTCCATATACATCCCACCACCGCGACCACGACTTTTTCTGGAAGTCGACACTAAACCATATGTCGAGAGTTCTTTGACGTACTTGACGTACGTTTCCCGAGTCATCTGATCCGCGTCTAACTCATCCGTAACCCACTGGTAAATCTTGAACCCGACTGGACTCGGCACGGAACTTCCCGTCTGCTTCGAGTACCGCGTCACAGCAGCGGTTGAGTACAGCGATATCTTCTTCTGAGTCGTCAGTCCCTCCACGAGCTTCAGGGATCGATCCTTGTCGATTTCTTCCTGTGACTCACGAACGTGGTCTTCACTGACTGCGTCATCGCCTCGTTCGTCGGCTAAGTCCCCCGCACCTCGGAATAGATCAATGGCTTTTCGAGCATCGCCGTGACTCTGGGCAGCAAATGCAGACACCAGGGGAATCACGTCGCCTTTGAGTGCGTCCTTCCGGAATGCGTCTTTTCGATTCTTGAGAATTTCACGGAGCTGGTTTGCGTCATAGTCCGGGAAGTAGACGTCGCGAGGATTGAATGAACTCTCCGCACGACCGTCGATGTCCTCCATGAATTTCGGGTCATTCGTCAGAGCCGCAACAGACACGCGCCCCTCAATCTCGTTCGTATTGCTCGCCCGTGAAAGCTGATAGAGTAATTTCGAGTATGCGGGTTCATCGTTCGCTCGCCGTCCCACCAACAAGTCGATTTCGTCGAGAATGAAGATGACCGAGTCGTAATTCTCGTTGATGAGCTCGTAGAGCCGACGGTACTTCCGCTTTGTGGACACTCCAGTCTCAGGAACGCCAACCTCTGAGTTCGTATTGCTCGCGACGGTTTGCACTAACTCGTAGACTGCTTGGTCAAGCGTGTTGATCGGCTGGCAGTTGATGTCTATGACCCCGAAACGTTCACCCTTCGACTTACAGAGGTCGATAATCTGGTGTGTTACTGCTCCGATTATGAGTGACTTTCCAGTCCCAGCGGGCCCGTACAGTAGCATATTCGGCGGCCGGTTGCCTTGTAGAGTCGGCTTGAGGTAGCTGACGACGGATTCGAGTTGCTCGTCGCGTCCGACAATCCGTTCTTCGTCGATGATTGTATCCGGCTCAACGAGATCCCTGTTGACGAAGACTGATTCTCTTCCGTCCTCATCGAACATCTCTCGTATCGTCCGCTGGCCGCTCTCGTCGGAACTCTCTTCCTCACCCCGCTTCTCTTGGGTCTCTGCTTCTCCTTCTGCAATCTCGTCAGTTCTCTGCATTCCACTGGGCGAGTCCTCGCTACTCTCTACTGTAGATTGATTTGCCCCACTGGAATCGCTACCGACCATACCCTCCGTGCAGGTCCAAGGCATAAAAAGGTTCACCTACTTCGATGTATTTATAGCCAGTATAAGCCCCCAGATACCGGTATTTCTGTATATCTTCTTCTCTGTATCCAACCTCCAACGAAGTGACTCTCTGCCCACTACTCCACACACCCCCCGTCATCGAAGTGTAAACCAACCCCTCACCTGTTCGCATCTTATTGAGTCAACTACATATTGTGAATACAGCATCTAATTCCACACACCCCCCGTTATCGATGTGTAAACGTTCACCTTCATATTAGAACTCTATCTAGTTAGCTGGGTCGTTAAGCTCTGCCATCTCTCTCAGCACACCCCCCGTTATCGAAGTGTAAGCAGACCCCTGTCATCGATGTGTAAATCGATATACGACACCCCCCGTCGTCGATGTGTAAAACCTCCCTATAACGCTCAAAAACCATCTAACTGGTTGTTTCACTCTGCAACAGGGTCGAAGACCGTATCGAGGAACACAGCGAGGACGTTCAGTTGAAGCAATCAACCTTGGACGAGACGTACAACCGCCGCACTGGAGTCGAACGAACCAACGAATGAACCACAGTCAGATTCGTGACGACCTCAACCAGTGCGGGCACTCCGCATCTAAACTGTGGAACGTCGGACGCTACTACATCCAACAACGGTGGGACGACGACAGTGAGATACCCGATGAAGCCGAGTTGAAATCGGAGTTGAAAGATCACGAACGCTATAGTGACCTCCATTCACAGTCAAGTCAGCGAGTTCTCGAAGAACTTGCTGAAGCGTTCACCGGCTGGTATAACTCCGACGACGGCAACAACCAGCCGGGCTACCGGAAATGTGGTGACCGACACCCACGCTCCACCGTCACGTGGAAGCAAAAGGGCATCAAGCACGACACGAAACACGGCCAACTCCGTCTCTCAAAAGGATTCAACCTGAAAGACGGACGGTCGGACTTCATCCTCACGGAATACGAAATCCGCCCCGACGTACAGGTAGAGAATATCCAGCAGGTGCGTGCCGTCTGGAACGGCGACCGTTGGGAACTCCACCTCGTCTGCAAGAAAGAGATTCCCGTCGGGGATGCACCCGGCGACAATACGGCAAGTATCGACCTCGGCATCAGCAACTACCTCGCCATCGACTACGAGGATGGTCCTTCGGAGTTGTATCCAGGGAACACCCTCAAAGAGGACAAACACTACTTCACTCGTAAGGAGTATCTGACCGAGAGCGAGAACGGGCCATCGAAACGTGCGTTGAAGGCTCGTCGGACCCTCTCCCGGCGCAAAGACCACTTCCTTCACACTCTCTCGAAACACATCGTTCAGCGGTGTGTCAGCGAAGGTGTGGAGAAGATTGGGGTTGGCGACCTCAGCGGCATCCGTGAGGACGAGAACGGCGACTCGCGGAATTGGGGTCGGTCAGGCAACAAGAAGTTGCACGGATGGGAGTTCAACCGGTTCACAAACCTGCTCGAATACAAGGCCGAGGAACACGGCATTCTCGTTGACCGGGTAGACGAGGAGAACACCTCGAAAACGTGTTCGTGTTGCGGGCAGATTCGAGATGCGAACCGCGTGGAGCGTGGGTTGTACGTCTGTGCGTCGTGCGAAACGCCGATGAACGCAGACGTGAACGGCGCAGTGAATATTCGGAGAAAGATAACTCAGAGTCCCCCGACTGGGGATATGAGTAACGGCTGGTTGGCACAGCCTGGAGTCTTCCTGTTCGACTGCGAGAGCGGCTGGTTCACACCGAGAGCATAGGCAGACTGCAAACCCTAATATCCCAACGCTCGGGATTCCTCCGCCTGAAGGCGGAGGAGGATGTCAATGAGCGTGCAGCAAACTCTCGCTACCAGCAGATCGACCAGTATGCTGACGCGATGTCGAGTGAACCGTCGACCGATTTGACGAGCTCCTCTTCATCAGTAGAGAGCCTGTGTAGTCGGTAGTATCTTACTTGATATACGGAGCATACTGTGGCAATTGTGTCACGTACCTTTCGACTGAATGTTTATTTATCTACTAGAGAATTAACAGAAGATATTTATTTTCGCTTCGGCTATGATGGCGCGGATGCACTGTCCACGGGCCCGCTGTCGTGCGCTTCTCCCCCAGTCAGACAGGACTTGGCGACGTGGCCGTTCCCCAGAACCGCCCATCCGTTGCGTCCACCCGGCAGTCACCAGTGGTCCGTCACTATCAGCCCCTACTCCACCAATCCGTGTTTGACGCAGGCTCCCCCGCTGACGACCAGTCCACGACGAATCACGCATTACTGTCGAAGCTCCTCCCACGCCGCACTGCGATTGGCTTGGTTCTCCTCTGCCTTCTCGCTGTTGAGCCTGCGGCCGCTCAGCAGTCGGCAGTCTGTAACGCGGACAAACTCCCGAGCATGATTGAGGGGTTCTTCCAGCTCACGACGGCGCTGGGCATTATTGGGCTCGCCGTCGTCTGGCAGGCGAACTCCCTGATCGATATGTTCACGCTGAGCCCCGACCAGAAGAAGGGGTTGAAGCGGCACAAACGCTCGGCGCTCAAATCCGCCGTCGTGCTCGTCGTTCTCGGCCCACTTTACACGGTCGCCGGGTCGATGATGGGCCTCCCGCTCGCCCAGTGTGTGAATCTCGTCCCCTGGTAACCCACACTCGCCCTCCACTCGACGATGTCCCACTCGTATGCGGTTCCAATAGCGGTTGCCAGCGTTCTCCTGCTCGCCACAGCTGCGGGACTTGCCTCTGCAAGCCCACCCCAACCAGGGACGGAGGGGAACGGGCTTACGGAGAACGAGTCTGCGACCCTCTGGTCGCACGACACGGACAACTACACGAGCGAATCTGTCTATTCCCAGCGGTACGGCGAGCACCGCACAGCGATCCAGCAGGTAGCGAACGGCACGGACATCACGTTCACCAGACCACCCAAGACCGCCGCGACGTGGACACGGCACGATTTCGACGACCTCCACGCCGGCGGCCTACACACGTCGAACTATCCCGAGAACGCGAATCTCGAGGATAGCGTACTCATCGCAGACGCTCACGCAACGATTTTCGCCGCGCAACCGTCGACACGAGCACATCTCGCGTCCGGCGAGACGCGCACGTATCTCGCACCAGACGGCACATTTCGTGGCCTCGTGGACTACCGGGTTCGCTACCCGAACACGACGACAGCGAACGCGACGCTCGGAAACACGAGCACGGACTGGTCACTCGCGAGCCACCAGATTTCGCGCGTCTGGCTTACACAGGACGGTGAGACGCTCGCCTCCAGTTCTGGCACACACACGCCGACGCTCGACTACCACCTGCAGAACGACCGGAGTACGACGCTGACACTCCACGCACAGATCGAGGTTCGCGTCCAGCAGACCGTAGAGCTGAACGGCAACGTCATTAACGCGACGACGCGGACTGACTCGATTACGGTCAGTGACTCACTCGACGGATCAGTCTACGATCTTGCCGCGTACCCCTACTACGCGACGTATCCGAACGGCGATGCGGGCGTCGCAATCTTCCAGTCGCGGCCGTGGCAGGGCTACACGCTCACCAGTAATGGGAGTGAGCGTGTGCGCGGCGTCTGGCGGTCCTACACTGCCCGCCACACGAACTGGGACACGCTCGTCTCCTCGACACGTGACGGCGAGACGCGCACTCAACCGGACGCTATTCCCGTCTCAGTTCACGCGTATCCGTCGCGGATCGGGCCAGTCGCTGAGCCCGTTCGAACCGGCCCATCGGTCGTCAAGACGTGGGGGATTAATCGATCGTCGCCTGCGTCGACACTCGGCGAGAATGTCCACATCGACGTCGTGAACCAGTCCTACAAGACGTCCTATGGGGTCGCCGTTCGCACCGACGATGTCGACCGGCAAGCACTCCACGTCGGGGGAATCGTCCGCGGCGTGAACGCGACCATCATCCAGCCACAGGAGGGATCGACGCGACACCTCCGAGAAAGTAATCTCACAGTGAGTGTTCTCTCGCAGAACGATTCGGCCGCAGTCGTCCGTCTCGAACTCCGGGACAACCAGACGGGTGCGCCAATTGATCTCTCGAAGAGCCAGCGTGGCCGTGCGCTCGCCCAATCGGATGACGGCTACATCGCGATTGCTGGCCAACACGTCCAGACGAACGCCTCTGGAGTCGCCGTCGTCACGTTCACGCAGCCCGGCATCTACACGGCGCAGTACCATCCCGAATCGTGGCTCGGCGCGAATCCCGCCTACGTACGTGACCGGGCGAGCGTCCGCTGGCACCCGCTCGGCACGATACAGGGGTGGTTCGACCTCGCGTTCACGACTGGGTGGAAGCTCCTCCCGTTCGTCGTGATGTTCTACGCCGGTACGCACCTCCTCCGCCTCTTCGACCTCCACCGCTTCCAGAACCCATGACTGACAGCTCACCACCCATCGACCGTCGTACCGCCCTTCGAGCACTCGGTAGTCTCACTCTCGTCGGCATCGCCGGCTGTACCGGCGATCAGAGTACGGGGCCGTCGAGTTCCTTGACGACCACCACTGCTGGGCCGTTCGCGAACGTCGGCGTCCAGGGGACGACGCTCGTCGTCGACCTCGTGAGCGATACCGACATTGAGCATGTGAACCTCGTGAAGCCGAATGGATCGCTCTTCGGGACACGCGACGTCGCGCAGGGGGCAAGCCGCGTCTCCTTCGACGTCGGCACCACCTACACCCCTGGCGAATACGAGCTCGTCGCCGTCACCGGCGACCAGACCGTCGGCACCACGACACGGACGCTCCGTCCCGACCTCCAAATCATCGAGATGGGGATTGGACGCAATCAGCCCGAGAAGATGTGGAACGGATCCAAGCAGGAAATTGCAGACGAGGCGTATGTAGTGGTCCGGAACGGTGGGAGTGGGCCAGTCTCGGTTACACAGCTGTTGTTCCTTGGAATGGCGCCCTATCCGAGCGGAGAGAACGGCACCGGGTACGCCGATGATCCGGACATAAGTGGGATATACGACCCACAGTCAGACTCGGAAGCTTCGAAGGTCACCTTCGGTCCGGGAGAGCAGAAGACGCTCTATAGCTCTCGTTCTCCGTTCGCCTTCGTCCCCGGTAGTGGGACGACGTGTACGGATAGTGTTCAGCAGGGAACGTTCACAGTATCGCTCGAAACCGATCCCGATGCATCCTCGACCTCGAAGATGTACGATATCCGCTACTCAGCAGCTGAGAAGTTCAACAACTGTACGCTCACGATCGGAGGAGAGTAACGGTGGTCGATCTGATCGGCGTCGTCCTTCAAGGGTTCAAGGACGCCGTCAACTGGTTCACCGGCCTGTTCATGCAGGGCCTCACGAAGGGGTATACGCAGCTCTCGACCGCTATGTTCGGGACGCCAACCCCGCAGACGGACGGTGCGTTCGTCTTTGGCCAACCAACGAACGCTCCGTGGCAGTCTATCCATCACGCCCTGATTGGTGGCGAGATCATGGTCGTCTCGCTGCTCCTGCTCGTAATCTGCGTGCAGGGCCGCCACCTTATCCGTATCTTCAACATTGGAAGCACGTATGAGTCTCGGCGGACGCGTAAGACCGCGTGGGTCGGTGCCTTCCTCATCATCACGTGGTACTGGGTCGCCGTACTTACGCTCTACCTCGTGAATGGATTCACAATCGCACTCCTCCCGAGCCTCAGCGCCCTCGGCGCTGCGATGCTCAATTTCCTTGAGAGAACGTTGAGCAATCCTGGCCTCTCACTGGTTTTCGCGCTTCTTGGTGGGCTCTCGATGTGGGCGCTGGAGGCACTCTACTACATCCGGGAAGTCCTCCTCTACGTCTATATTTACGGGATGCCGATCGCATTTGCGCTCGCCTACGGGAATGTCCCGGTCCTCTCGGACGTCGCGATGGGCTTCGCGAAGCGCTTCGTCCCGCTCGCCATCCTCCCACTTCCCGCCGCTGTCGTGTTCAAAGGCTACGACTTACTCTACTCACAGCACGCGCTCTCGCCGGGCAGTCCGTTCCTCAAGTATCTCGTCGCCGTCTCCCTCCCACTCGTCGCCTTGGTGGTGACGTGGAAGACGTTCCAGTACGCGACGCCGCTGACCGCGAAAGCCATCGGCACCGCGACGCGCGGTGCTGCACTCGTCGGTGGTGTTGCAGCAGGCGCCTACGTCGGTGGGGCGAGCGTCGCGACGACCGCTGCCCGCTGGGGCCCGAAAGCCGCTGCTGGACAAGCTGTTGCTGAGCACGCCAGCCGTCGCGCTTCAGAGGAGAGTGAGGAGTCTATGCCGTCGTATCGCCGCACAGAGAACGACCCACAGACACGCTAACCCAGTATGTCCACAGATCCAGACGCTGCCGCCCGACGCATCATGAATCAGTTCGGCGAGGAGAGCCGCATTCCCTACCTCAACATCGAGGAGGGAGATGTTGGCGTCCTCATCGCCTTCCCCATCATCGGCCTCTTCCTCGCCGCCCTCACCGGTATCGACTCACTCGCCCTTCCGTTCGTCGCAGGTGGGTTCGGCCTCGGTGTCGCCATCATCTACGTCTCCCCACGCCACCTCACCGCGTGGACGTGGGCAACCGACGTCTACCAGTACCTCAAACGCCCCCGAATCACCTTCAGCGCACCAGCCGAACCAGAATCGGGGACGAACGAGACGGTTCGGAACGAAGGCGGATTCGCGAATTACACGCCCTTCACGCCGGACGAGCGGACGCAGGACCTCACCAATATCGAGCGGGCGTGGCCCGGCGCCGGCGCGATCCAGCGCTCGGACGGCACGATGGAAGCCTTCGTTGAGGTTGACCCGGACAACATGGATTTCGCGATGTCCGAGGACTGGGCGCAACTCCAGGAGGCGGGCGCGGAGTTCGCGAACAAAGAACTCGACTCGAAGCTCAAACTCCACGCCACCACGCGTGCATTCCCTGTCGAGCAGGTTGTCAAGAACATTCAGGACCGCCTCGACGACGAGGACGTCCAAGCGAACCCGGTGTTCCACGAACTCCTTGAAGAATACCTCGAGACACGCCCACGCGAGATGCGCGAGCGTGGCATCCAGCAGATCCGCTACTACATCGGCGTCGAAGTCTCCCCGATGGACGTCTACGACCGCTATCGCGACGAATCGACGCCCGCCGAGAAACTTACCGAGATTCCCGTGGTCGGCTTCCTGTTCAACCCGTTCGTCACACGCCGCGAGAACTTACAGGCGGTAGAGCAGCGGGCGCGGATGTTCGAGACGCTCGACGACCGCGTCGCTGCCGTCCGGAGCGAGTTCATCCAGCAGGCGAGTGGGTGGTCGGCACGCCGGCTCAGCACGGTCGAACTCTTCACGCTCGCGATGGATTTCTGGAACGGCCACGAACACGACGTCGACGACCCCGAATCGGTCATCCGCCAACAGCCAGCGATGGATCAGCAGGCACGGGAGGATGCCGATGCATAACGTCGTCCTTCCGGCGGCAGTCGGGTTCGGCGAGCAGCTCTCACAGTGGGCACTCAACCCAACGACGCCCGGCGGTGTCCTCCTCTACCTGCTCGTCGCGGTCGTCATCGTCGCTAGCGGGGTTGTCGCGTGGACGCGCTCGCAGGCACGTAGCGACGAGCCGACTGTCGAGTTCGCGGACGTTCTTGACGAGGGGACGCTCGAAGAGGGGCAGGCCGAAGGACGGCTGCTCGACGAAATCGCCGAGTCACACAAGACAGCGATTGCGCCAGCCGCCATCGAGTGGGAGACACGCGCGGCACACGTTGGCGAGCAGTGGACGTCGACGCTCTATATCGCGGAGTACCCTGACCATCCGACTGATGGCTACCTCAGCGACCTCTTCGAGCTGACCGATGTCGAGTTCGACCTCACTGCGCATGTCACGCCGAAGAACCAGGAGCGCGCCCGCACTGAACTCGAAGAGATCGCTGACGACCTCCAAGTGGATGCAGACCTCGAGCAGAGCGTTCGTGGTGCGTATCTCCAAGAGCGCGCTGACGAGGCCGCAGCCACGTACAAGGCCGTTGAGAGCGGTGCGAACGTCTTCGACCACGGGCTGTTCATCACGGTGCGCGCCGACGAGAAGGACGACCTGCAGGACGCCGTCCGCACCGTCAAGAGCACCCTTCGCGACGACCCCGCAAACCTCACACCGAAAACCGCGATCTGTCGGCAAGATGTTGCCCTCCAGTCCGCCGCACCGATCGGCGACAACGAGTTCGGCCGCGAGTCTATCGCCCTCGGTGGCGCCGTCGGCGCCCTCCTCGCGTCCCCCCATAACGCGACAATCCTCGAGGAGGGTGGCGTCGAGTTCGGCATCCACAAGGACAACCAGAGCCCCGTCGTCATCGACCCGTTCGACCGTGACAACGGCTATGCGATGTTCACCGTCGGGGACACCGGCTCCGGGAAGTCGTTTGGCTCGAAGCAGAACTTCATCCGCTCGATCGAACAGGACCGCGACCGCATCGGCATCGTCCTCGAGCCGCTCAACAACTGGGCGGGTGTTTCGGAAGCGCTCGACGCCCAGCGAATCACTGTGGGTGGAACGCTCGGCCTGAATCCCCTCGAAATCCGCCAGACGCCTGAGCACGCGCAGCGGGCGATGGGTGAGGACGCGAGTCCATTCAACGAGAAACTCGACGACGCGATGAGCTTTCTCACCAACTTCTTCGCCCTACGGGGGATTTCGCTTGGTGACCGGCGGACGACGCTCGAACTCGGACTACGGACTGCGTACGCCCGACAGGGTATCACCGACGACATCACGACGCACGATAATCCGAGTCCGACGATTCGGGATATGCTCGACGTCTTCGAGGAGATGGTTGAAGCCCCCGAGGAGTTCGTCGTCCGCTCCGAATCTGAGGCCGAAAAACTGCAAGCCGACGCGACGTGGCTCCTTGACCAGCTCCGGCCCTTCGAGGCGGAAGGCCGGCACGCGAATCTTGGGAAGGAGTCTGCCTTCGACATTCGGGATGAGAAGACGATCTATCTCGACCTCGCCCAACAGGAGGGGAGTGTGGACTCCAGTACAGCACTCACGATGCAACTCCTCATCTCACTCGTCTACGAGCGCGCAAAGGAGACCGAGAAGGAGGTCGTGTTCGTCATCGACGAGGCCAGATATATCATGCAGGATGCCGCGAGTCTCGCATTTCTCGAGACGGTGTTCCGCCATCACCGCCACCACGATCTCTCGATTCGCCTCGTGACGCAGACGGTTGACGAGTTCTTCGAGCACACCGAAGCCGAGGCGATTCTTGATCAGTGTGCGGTCAAGCAGTTCCACCGCCTTGACGGAATGGACGAGGAGTGGGCCGACGAGTTCGGCCTGAACTACGCGCAGATGCGCTACGTCCAGGACGCCGTTCCCGGCAACGAAGATGCTGGGTTCTCCGAAGCACTCGTCGGCGTCGACGGCGAGTGGCGCGGTATCCAGGTCGAGGCGATGCCCAAAGAGAAGCAGGTCATCGACTTCGACCCCACCACCCAAACTCGCGACGAACTCCCCGGCGCGACCAGCGACGAAGCTGATTCAGAGCTGGAGTCGATCCAGCAGCGACTCGCCGAGAAAACTGGCAACTCGACTGACGACGCAGAACAGGTCGCGGAGACGGACGGTGGTCGCGATGAGTGAGTACCTCTGTGTGACGCCGACCACGGAGGCAGTCGCCCCAGCGGGAGTTCCACGAATCCTTGAGAGCCTCCACAAACTCACGAATGAGGACTCAGGACTTGGAGCAAAGCTGAATCCGCTCTCGTCGTCGACGCCGCCGCGTTTCGAGTTCCTCGCGCTCAGCACGGGCGACGATGCACCAGTCGAGTTCTACTACAGCGCCGACGACTACCTCGACACTCTCGAGGAACGCCTACAGTCCGTCTATCCGGAGACATTCGACGTCGAACCCGTTGACCTCAACGTTGAGTCGCGGCTCATTCAGCCAGTCGAATACGCCCGTGCGGAATTCATCGACGCCTACCAGCAGGACGCCCTCCAGTACGAATTCTCCGAGAACGAGCAATACACACTCACCGAAGACGGCGGGATTGAGGCACCGAGTGTCGATGTGACTGCGGACAGCGTGGTGTCGATCGACGATATCGCGCTCGAACTCGCGACTGGAGACGAGACGCCGATTGAGAAACCGACGCTAACGGAGGAGGGCACGATTCTTGCGCGTCCGGCAACCGATGCTGTCTCTCCATATGGTGTCCGCTGGCGGGGATCGGCGAGCCGGAAAGAGGACTGGATGACGTCCCTCGCGCCATTCACGGACGGCGAGGACGAGGAATCTCTGTCAGCGGTCGACCAGCCGGGTGCAGCGCTCGCGTCCCTCATCGACCACGTGAACGACGCGACGGAGCCACTTGCCTTCCAAGTGGTGTTCGAGCGGCGTGCGAACTGGCAGTCCGACGCCGATGTTCGGAAAGAAGATCTGATCGACGGCCGCGACACACTCGCTCAGCGACTGGTTGGTGACCTGCTTGCGTACGATCCGGAGTACGAAGACGAGCGACCGGACAGGAGCGAACTGAGTGATCGTGTCGTCCGGCGGCTCGACGCAATTCGGGCGACGAATCCACAGCGCTCGTTCACCGCCAACATCCGCGCAATCGGCGTCCCGACCAGTGACGACGGACAGGAATCGCTTGACGAACGACTCGCGTCGCTCGCTCCCGTTTTCGACCCACTCGACGGCCCCTTCTACCACGTCGACACCGAGCGGCTCCGCGAGAGTGGCTTCCGCCAGGCGAAAAAAGAGCAGAATGCACGAACGGCACTCCAGCGCCTCCTTGATGCGGAGCTAGTGACTGGACGTGGGAAGACACGTCCGGACTTCGTGTTGAGTGGGCGCGAACTCGCACACTTCCTCCTCGTCCCCTCGTCCGAACAGCTCTCAATCGAAGGGTCGCGTGGGACGCGCGCCGAGCAGCAGAGTCGGAATCCGCTCGCCCGCCCGGACCCCGACCTCATGAGCGAATTCCGCGAGGGGATGGCAATCGGCCGTGCACTCGACGACACCGGCACGCCCGAGGATACCCCGACGCGGCTCCCGCCGAGCCTTCTGCCAACTCACTATGGCCGGTTCGGGACGACCGGGGCCGGGAAGTCGAAGGCCCTGATCAATGACCTGCTCTCCCTCTACGCGAATACCGACGGGCCGACAATCCTCATCGACCCGAAGGGCGACGGGATGTCCGAGAACTATATGCGCGCCCACGCCGCCCGCTACGGACTCGACGACCTCGAAGAGAACGTCATCCACTTTGCCATCCCAGAATCGCTCCCCGGATTCTCCTTCTTCAATATCGAACCGGCTCTTGAGAACGGCGAGCGGCGTGCAGATGCCGTGCAGAAGAAGGCTGACCACTACGAGGAGATTCTCAAACTCGTCATGGGCCAGGAGCGCTACGAGCGCGCGACTGTCGCACCCGGCCTGATCAAGACGCTCATCAAGGCGCTCTTCGACGAGGAACACGGTCGTGAGAACGGCGAGTATCGCGAGTCGGAGAACTACTTCGCCCACCGCCAACTGGAGAACGCCCTTGACCAGCTCTGGGAGGCCGGCCCGCCACAGCCCGACCTGAGCGCGGCACCACAGTCGAGCGACGACGCGGTCACGCGCTCGCTACGCCGACAGCTGCAGGCGGACAAGACGACGTTCTCAAACATCATGGGCGGCGTCGGCAACCGTCTCTCGATGGTCTCGGACGACACGAACCTCCGCCGTATCTTCAACAACACCGAGCCACAGTTTGATTTCCGCGAGATTCTCGACGAGGATACGGTCGTCCTCTTCGACCTCGGCAATCTTCGCGAGGACGCCGCCCGTATCATGACGGGTGTCATCCTCACCAATCTCGAAGCCGCGCTCCAAGAGGAGAACCACGACGCCGCACGACGCCCGGAGGACTACGTGGTTAACCTCCTGATCGACGAGGCCGCCTCCGTCGCCGTCTCCGACATCATGAACAACCTCCTCGAGCAGGGACGGAGTTTCCGTCTCTCGGTTGGGTTGTCGATGCAGTTCCCCGAGCAGATGAAGGCCGAAGGCGGCCGGCGCGCCTACCTGAACGTCCTGAACAACATCGGCAGCCCCCTCGTCGGGAAGATTAGTGTTGACCGAGAACTCGCGCAAGCGATGGCTCACGAAGAGATGGATCCGGAGGCGTTCGCAAACCGGATTCGCTCACTCCCACGTGGGGAATGGGTTGCGAACCTCCCTAGCCCCGTCTTCGGTGAGACTGGGCCGTATCCGTTCAGTCTCGCCCCACTCCCAATCCCGGACGGCCACCCTGAGAGTGACCAACCGTTGACTCCGGACGAGGAGGCACGCTTCGAGGACGTGCTCACGCGAATCCACGACAACGTTGAGGAGACCTATGGCGTCACCGAGGACGAGACACCGACGACGCAGCCGCCCGCGGAACTCGGCGAGCTGCTTGACGTCACGGACGGTGAGTTGGACGTTGCGCTCGCGAAGATCGTGCGCAGCGTCCAGTTACGAACGAATCGCCGCGACGGGAACGACTGGGTGGCGGTCGAAACCGTCGACGACGAACTCCGTCGCCTCTTCGAGGACGCTGATGCGGACGCACCATCCTACGACGAGCTCTCGGCGGTGCGTCAGCGCTCGCGTTTCCTCGAGACGACCGTCGATATGGACGCCGACGAGCTCGTCATCCGTCTTACCGAAGACGGCGAAGACGTCGCGACGCCCGAAACAGGGTCGGTGCAGTCTGCTGGCAGTGAGAAACACGATATGGCCCTCGAGCAGATCGAGCAAGAGTTGACCGCACAGGGATTCACCGTCTCGATCCTCACACAGGACGGCAGTGAGAAGCCAGACGCACGGGCAACCCATCCTGACTTCGAGGAGCCGTTCGCAATCGAGGTTGAGACGACGACGCCCGGAAAGCCAGCGAAGGTACTCACGAACCTCCGCAAGGCACAGGAAGCCGGCGAAATCCCGCTCTTCGTCGTTCGTTCTGACGAGTCGCAGACCTACTGGGCCGAACGTGTTGAACAGACCCTCACCGAGCCTACGCGCGAACTCGAGTCGGGGGAGACACGCTTCTACACGACCGATGAGAGTATCACGTTCAACGGCGGCGCGACCGAAGATGGCGGCCTCACCGCTGTTCGTCCGGTTGGCGATAGCCAGCAGAACGTCTGGGCAGAGCGTGACGGGCAGGTCGTCTTGATTGATGGGGAGGGAACAGAATATCTCCGGGTTGACTCCGTTGATGACGTGTCGAAAGCCCGAGTACCGGCAGTCTACAGCTACGACTCGGCAGCCGACGAGTACGTCGTCTACGACCAGGATAGCCAGCGTGTCTATAGCACCAAAGAGGCGTTCTCCGACGACTGGACGAAGATCAAACGCCCGTTCGTGCCAGCTGATGATCTTCTGATACCCGAAATCCAGCCAGCCCATTACGCTATCCTAATCCTCTCGACAGAGGGCGAGTCGTTCGTCTATCGCGATGGGGAGATGACGCCGCTTGATGGTCTCTCACAGCTAACTCTCACGACTGAGCCCGCTGAGAATGCCTCACTATCCGAGGAGAATCTTCCTACAGAACAGTCGGTGCAGTCTAGCGAGACCGAGCACGTCGAGAAGCTAAGTGAATCGGAAATCGCGGACTTGGAAGGGAACCCAGATGAGGTGGTCGCGTATTTCGCGCGAACCCACCTCACGGAATCTCCGAATGCGTCTGAACGATCCGAGCGAGTCTACAATGTGTATCGGTCGTGGGTGGAAGATGCAGGACTCTCCCCGGACTCGAAGCGCTGGTTCACGCGACGGCTGAGGAACCACATCAACTTCGAGAGCATAGTCAAGAAACAGGGAGATGAAACGGTTCGCCACTACGACGGGATCGAACTCACAGAGGCGGATTAGTATGAATTCTAACACCGATATTCCAGGTGTACGCCGTTGGCAATCTGCTCTATGGCGTATTCGCCGTAGGCAGCCAGTAGAAGCCGGGAAACGATACGTTACGACAGGTTACGATAGAATGACCCAACGTTACGACAGCGGTTACGACAGAATTCGGGCAGTAGAAGATATTCAACGTCCAGCTCGAGGGAGTTCGGGTACTCCGTTACGACAGAAGGCGACTAGTATAGATAGGGGGGTAGCCGTCGGAAACCGTCTTTGTCGGGCTTGGCGAGACTGGGAGAGTTGTTTGAACTCTGAGAGTGGTGTGAGTATGCAGGTGACCGGCGATGAGTGAGGAGTTTGATGTCGAGGTGGACGACCTGCCAGCTGTGTTGCGGGAGCGCGAGCAGTGGGTTGGGTGGCGGGTCGAGGAGCGTGGTGGGAAGGCAACGAAGGTACCGGTGAATGCAGAGACGGGTGGGTTTGGGTCGGCGACGGATGCGGTCACGTGGGCGGACGTGGCGACGGCGATTGGTGCGGTTGAGTCAGGGGAGGCAGATGGGATTGGGTTCGTCTTCACCGATGATGATTCGCTTGTCGGCGTTGACCTGGATGACTGCCGTGACCCTGAAACGGGCGCGGTTGCGGAGGACGCGCGGGACATCATCGAGCGGTTGGATTCGTATACGGAGGTTTCGCCGTCGGGGACGGGTTTCCACGTGCTTGTGGAGGGTGAGTTGCCGGCGGGGCGGAATCGGCGTGGGAGTGTGGAGTGCTACGAGACGGCGCGCTTCTTCACCGTGACCGCCGACCACGTTGCGGGGACGCCGACGCGGATTGCGCGCCGGCAGGACGCCCTACGGGGCATTCACCGTGAGTACGTCCAACCCGACGATGAAGGTGCGTCGACGGCTGATAACGCGACGTCGGAGACGGCAGGGGACGCAACGCCGCCGAGCGACGTCGACTTGGAAGACGAGGAGTTGGTGGAGAAGGCGATGGCGGCGTCGAATGGAGCGAAGTTCGAGCGGTTGTGGAACGGCCGAATTGGTGGGTACGACAGTCAGTCGGAGGCGGATATGGCGTTTTGTTGTCTCTTGGCGTTCTGGACGGGTGGTGATCAGGCGCAGATGGATCGGCTCTTCCGCGAATCGGGGTTGCTGCGTGAGAAGTGGGATGAAGTCCACTACGCGGACGGCTCGACCTACGGCGAGAAGACGATTGAGCGCGCCGTCCAGCAGACCTCCGAGTTCTACGAACCCGAGACAGCGCAGACGGACGAGCGGACAACGTCGAGCAGGCAGCGCGCGTCGTCACGTGAGGAGCGCGGGGAGGCATACCTCCGGGAGAAGAATCGGGTGTTAGCCGACCGTGTCGAGACGCTCGAAGCGACGCTTGAGGAGAAAGACGAGCGCATCGCGGAGTTAGAGGCAACGGTCGAAAACCTCCGAGACGAGTTGGAGGAAGCGAGGACGGACGCAGATACCGAAGCGGACTCTGGGGAGGAGCCAGCGTCGTCGATGTGGAAGCAGACGAGAAACTGGTTCGGGTCGAACTAGTCACGTACAGGCTCACATGAGTGTGACTGAGCCTGATTCTCAAACACCGAATTTCAGTTGGAGCAGCATTCGATGACAAGGGCTCTGTTGAAATCCTTATCCACTACAAGATTGAGGAGATATTCGTTAGATACAGGAACGACTGGACCACGGATTCGACCACGATCGATATCGTTCGCGCTCTAACTCGACTACTCCGGCAGTTACTGGGTGACGAACGAACAGTTCGAGACAGCGTTAGAGTGTATCGAACTGCACGAGGTGGGAATGTCGTGGCGTCAGATCGAGGACGAACTCGCCATCAACAAGGATACCGTTTGCCGGATTTACGGTTCCAGACGGACCTTGTGGGGTTGAAGCACGCCAGCACTTGTTCGTGTTCTCGTAGGGTGTGCCGTCGCGGAGCTCGTAGCCCTCGCCGAGAATACGGTAGTGGAAGCCACGCGGCTGGATTTCGGGCTCGCCCTCCTGCTCGTAGATGTCGGCGAACCACTCGGCCTTCTCACGGTCTGCGTTCGAGATGTAGGCGGTGTCGTTCTGCCGGGAGAGCGCGAGCGAGTCCTCTACGTTCGTGTCGCCGCCGTCGCGTCGGTCCGCGGCGGCAACCTCCTTCAACTGCTCGCGGAGGTTGAGGAGGTCGCGACCGTCCTCGATTAGGTCGCCGAGGCTCGACGTCGCGATGTCGAGGCTGGTGGGGTCGGACATACGCAGATGGACGTCCTCGCGGCCTATAAGCCCGCCCTCAAAGTCAACGCTAACCGGGTATTCAAGTGGATGCGCGATAGGGTCCGTCGCGACCGAATCCGAGATTTCGAGCGGTCTCCGCGCTCAATGTTACCGCATATTCGCTAACAGTCACTGTCCCACCACCGAGCTGCTCAAAGAACATGGCGAGCTCCTCTCGATACGCGTGACTCCGCTCCTCCTTAACAACGATGCTGTCCTTGTCAGTCTGTTTAAGTCCGCGATTCAGGAGGTAGACTTCGACCCACTTGTACTGGACGGAACGCGGTGCTACCTCAAGCGCATTAGGAAGGGTAACGTCCCCCTCACTCTTAGCTCCGTGTGGGAGGCCGAGTGACACCAGACATCGTCCAAGGAGACTTTGGTGCTCTGCCGGCGCGATCTCCGTCGCACGACTGTCGTCATCCGTGTGGATGTGGCGGTGCCCACATCGTAGCACATCTAGAGCGTGTTCGATGTGTTCAGTGATGCGTGGGTCATCAATGGCGAACCGTGGGACATAGGTCCCCGTCGTGATACTTCCCCCCGAAAGTACGGCGGCGGAGAGCAGGAGGAGTGCACGGCCGGTCGCGTTCGTTGCTGTAGCGTCAAACCAACCAAGATTGTCTGCCACTCCGATAGCGCGAACTGCGTCTGGTTTCGCTCCCTCCATCCATGGCCGGATACGACTTCGTGGGAGGTTGAGTGCGGTCGCGGCGGCGCTTGACCCACTCTCAGGATGCTGGCTCGCCCAGCGTTGTACACGTCGGTAATCCTCAACGCTCTCGTATGGGTCCGCATACGACGGCGGCGAGAATGTCTGGGCCAGCTCTTCTTCAGAGAGAATGGTTTGAATCCTATGCAACGTTATGGGGGCGTTGTTAGCTTGGGACTGTGCCGTCGGTTAGGATGGCTGTCTTATCTCCACCAGAGGCGCTCCAGACGAGGCTAACGTCGTCATCTGCCTCGAACGTGTGGGCGTTGGAGTCAGCATCGGTGTACTCGGCGACAGTCACACTACTCCCAGCAGTTGCCTTATCCTCTGAGAAGGCAGTGTCGACACCGTTATTTGTGTCATCTCCGAGTCCAGTGATTGTGTCATCGCCGACGTTAATCTTGAGATTGCTGACGGTTACGGCATCGCCACCCTCATGAGAGATTGTGATTTTGTCACTGTCGACAGATGCTGTGCTGGTCTCGAATCCATTGTCACCGCCTGCATTGTAGGTGATCTCCCAGGTTGCCTGTGGCGCTTGATTTCCGACTTGGTTACCGAGTCCGAGGACGAACGTGCCGATTACGGCTGCCAGGATAACAGTTATGGCGACCATAAGTATCACTCCTATGACAGGAGAGACGGCCCGGTCGTCACCAGACCCTATCTTGCGAAGTTGGCTCAACTTCATCGTTATGCTTCAACCTCGTACTCACCGATGATGGATGTGCTATCAGAGCCCGATGCACTCCACACAAGTTGGATTTCGCCTTCACTTAGGTCGCCAGATGGAATATCTGCTGAGGTGCCAGCAGTCCATGTGTTACCCGTGTAGGTATCCAATCCGTTTGTGGTTGACATAGCGGTGCCCTTCACGTCGACGTTACTTGCTTCAAATGAGTCACCGCCTTGGTGGGTGACCGTGACGCCACTTGATGCAGTGCCTTCCCAGTCGAAGGTTACCTGTGGTGCTTGGTTGCCAACTTGGTTGCCGAGTCCGAGGACGAACGTGCCGATTACGGCCGCCAGGATAACAGTTATGGCGACCATAAGTATCACTCCTATGACGGGAGAGACGGCACGCTCATCACCGTTGAGTAGTGTTTTGAGTTCCATTGTTGATTGTGGAACGCCGCGGTACGCCGAAGAAGCAATAAGCACGCATGCCGACGTGCATACTGTAGGACAGGAGTCGGCCTCCAGCCCTACACGCTCCTCGCTTCTGACTGGCGACACGGCGTCTAGCCGCTAGTTCACACCCGGGAATACTTAAAGGGGGTGGCCGACTACCCTATCGAGTCCCCCGAAAAGCTTGTACTCCCCTACGTTATAGTGCTCCGCGCAGCACACCGTTCAATTCCGTTGATCATGGTGTCTGATATGGCCGACATTGACGCAATGCTCGCCGTCCTGTTCCTCGGTCTCGCCGTCGGGTCGTGGGGGATTAGTAAGGCAAACCACACTTACTCTGGCTGCGCTACCACCTCGACGAGTTCGACGCCCAGACACCGATACTGTATCTCTCCCAAGAGGAGCACACATACCTCTTCCAGCAGGGAGACATCTCCTACGACAAGCTCACGACGCGCTTAGAACTCGTTGCCGACGACCGCAACGACGAGATAATGGCGCTCCTCGTCGACGTTCCAGGCATCAACCACAAGCTCGCGCAGCGTGTCGCCATCTACTTCGACTTCGTCGAGGACATTGAGACCGCGTCACGCGAGGAGTTAGAGGAAGCTCCCGGTATCGGGCCGACGCGGGCGGCGGCGATTCAGCGCTGGATGTAGGAGTAGTTACTGGAAGGCGCGTCCCGAATCGACGTACGAGTCGTCGCTACCGACGCCTCGCTCAGACTCTTCTGGTTCTTCGACGTTGAACTCGGGCAGGTCGATAGTCGAGAAGAACGTCCGGTAGGCTTTTTGGCGGCGGCGCGTCACAGTCCGCGCAGTATCCGCGAACTCCCGAATCGTGAGCGTGTCGTAGGGAAAGACACGCCGGATAACGGCGTAGTGGAGTACGGAGCCGTTTTCTGACTGCCGAATCGTGAAGGATGTGCGGTCCGTGTGGACGAGGTCGACGATTGCGTCTGCTGCCTCGCCCATCGTTTCGCGGTCAACACTGTCGAGAACGGCGCGTGCAGCGATTGTCTCCGCAGCCTCTGAGCCCTGACCTTCGGGTGTTTGGCTCTGGTATGCGACGTCGTGCTCGACCCACTCTTTGACGTCGCGTTCGGACATCTGCTCCCGAACCGCGTTCAGGAGGTCGTAGTGAGATGTGATTGTGAGGTAGTTTGTTTCAGGGTGTCCGTAGACGACGTAACTGATACCGGCCTCGTTCTTGAAGTGGTACGCCGTACAGTCACGGCCCTCGCCGTCGGTCCAACTATCGATCTCCCCGACGAACGTGTGTTCAATCGACTGGGCATAGCCAGTAACAGTCCCAAGCGCCCCCTCAGGGTGATTCTGAGACACACTCTATAGTTCCTCTCAAGTATGATAAATTATTCCTCATCCCGATACCGCTCTTTGGCGTCTTCGACCGCTTCTCGCCAGCCGTCGAACGCTTCGAGCTGGTACGCTCTCGACACGGATGGCCCCCACCCGGGACGCTCGTTACGGTACTGCTCAATGCTCGGCCAGTCGCCGGTCTCTTCGTAGACGGCGATGATGGCGTCGAGGAGTCGTGGATACCGGTCTTCGGGAGTAGCACGTCCAGCACGGAACCCGGCTTTTTCGACGGTTACAGACGGACCCTTGTTGGGTTGAACCTTGTCGTCAGCTGATGATTGCAGCACGACCTTTTGTCGCGTGACGGCTTCGCCGTCGCTGACAAAAGCTCAACCAAAAGTCGTCGAGCCTCCCCTAGGTCACCGAACAGTATTCTTCGCTGGCCGTTCGGGTCGCAGACCTTCCTAACAGTTGTTCCAGCGGGTGTAGTTCGAACTAATAGTGTTTCAACAGAGCCGTGACAAGGACATTGACTCTAAGTGAGCGACAGTTCCTTGAGGCGCTGTCCGATGGTTTGCGACTCAGGATGTCCAGATAGACAATTCGACGACACTGCGTTTCGCCGTCGTTTATCGACCCCCTGAGAGGAGTGGAGGGAGTTCGACGTGCCTTCATAGACACCGATGTACGAAGACGACGATCGACGTGGCCGACAGCGCCTTGAGGCAGAGCTTGAAACTGAACAGTATCCCCGTACGCCACTCCAACTTCGCGTGCCGAACGACCTCGGCAGGTTCGCGATCAAGCGGTTCGTCGAAGAAATCATCACTGCGCTCAAGCGCGAACCGGTGGGTGTCGAGTATACGTCGACGACGCTTCTTGGGGCGAAGCGGATGTATGATCCACGGTTGGGCTGGCGGGAGACATTCGTGCGGCAGCTCGTCGCCCGTGACGAACTCGTGAACCGGCTCACGCTTGACAGGCCGGCTGAGGACGGCCAGTGGGCGCGACGGCGCGACCGCTGTCGCGTTCGCTCTGTCGACGCTCTCCGGAGTCACTAGGCAAGGTCTTGACCAACGCTCTATAGTCTCTCCGACGGCTCCACCAGGAAGAGTACTAGACATCCTCAATAGACTGTGCGGCCCAGGTCCTTCGCCTATACCCGTTGTCTTGGTCTTTTCACGGGAACATGGGTGGCACTTAACGCGCCGCCCACGTCTTCCCACAAGCTTATGGCGGGTTTGCCCTACAGATTTGTATGGCAAGTAGTCCGGGCGAACATAGCGAGTCCGAGACGGACGCAGAAGTCCTTCCGGGGGTCCTTGACGGCCTTGATGACCTTGGGGAGGGCCGGACGCTCAGTGACGAGGAGTTCGAAGACATCCTCAAGTTCTGATTGCCGTAGTCTCGCAGTGTTTTAGTAATCGTATGCAGGTCGCCAGTACGTGAGTACTATCCCGCTCTCCGACGAGGAGAACTACGCGATTTTCACTGAGTCCTACGGGGAGTCGATGCGCGGGCTTGGGCGGGACCAGCAACTCCCGGTTCTCAAGCGACTCTACAAGACGCTGGACAGCGACGCTCCGCAACACTACATCTACGAGACCGCGAAGGATGTGACGAACCTGAGGTCATTCGGGCCGGCGGATCACTTCGCGTCTACTGCCGTCTCGTTATGGGCGTCCCACATGGGAACAAGACCTACAATGTCCTCTTTGTATCCTACGTCGACAATCATAGCCATCGAACCGAAGACCTCGAGCGGTTCGACGAACGTGCCGAGGAGCGACTCGTGAACCTCACCGACCTGTCGACGACGTCGACGAGTACCTTGAAGAACACGATGCAAAACAGGCTGGATTCTTGAAAGAACAGATCAATCGAGCGTAGCAATCCACTCGTCTGGTGTGTGAAGACTTGGTGGGTTCATCGCCACAACGAGTTTCCTAACCGCCTCACGCTTGATCGGCTGGCTGCGGACGGATAGTGGGCGAGACGGCACGACCGCTGTCGTGTTCGCCCTGTCGACGTCCTTCGGCGTCGTTAGATGAATGATTAACCAATATCCGTCGTCTATTAGCGAGAGTGTTGGTTAAATCGAAGTCGCCACTTGATGGGTGGGTTCACAAGCGCGCCGGTCGTACACTCACCTACGATTTCCAAGTCCCAATGACGCGATTTTCTGATCCGTCCGATCCACGACCGCCACTCCCAGACTGGGTCCAGGAGGCCTACGAGATTCTCGCCGACGCTGCTGGTGGCCCGGAGAGTGACCTCACGTACGAGGAAGCCTATGCGCTGCTCGACAACACTGACGCGTTCTCAGCGGAGCACAGCGACAGCGAGTACGCCGTCGAGCGCCTGCTCAAACGCGGCTATCTCTATGAGGCCAACGGCACGCTCCGCGTCACTGAAGCCGTATTCGAGTGAGCGATGGCCAGTCGGTCGTTAGATACATCTGAACGCCATCCGTCTTTAGTTAAGCGAGAAACCGCGTGATAGCGGCGGCTTATCGAGGCATCTTTCGGAAGGA